>JAIVHE010000489.1 GCA_020201255.1 Desulfobacteraceae bacterium | reverse complement strand
GCATGATAATTTCCGTTAAAACCGGCAGCAGAACCCAGATGAAGGATATTACCGATCAGGTGCGGCAGGCGGTGACATCGTCGGGCATACAGAACGGTCTGGTGCATGTCTGTTCCCTGCATACCACAGGAGCGGTCACCATCAATGAAAATGCCGATCCTGCCGTACCGGTTGATATGCTCAACACCATCAACAAGATTGTTCCCTGGGATGACCATTACAAACACATGGAGGGTAATTCCGCAGCCCACATAAAGGTCAGTCTGTTTGGCCCTTCGGAAATGGTGGCACTGGAAAACGGGTCCCTTGTGCTGGGCACCTGGCAATCCATTTTTTTCTGTGAATTTGACGGCCCCAGGAACCGGAAGGTGAATGTTACCATTCTGGCAGACAGGTAAAAGGAAACCAAGATGAAAGTGATATGGCTGCTCACCGCTTTGGTTGCCGGCATGATGGCCCCTGTTCAGGCCGGGTTCAACGGCAAAATGGGCCGGGCCATCGGGGACCCGGTGTATGCGGCCCTGATTTCGTTTTTTGTGGGCACCCTCGGGCTGCTGGTGTACGGTTTTGCCCTGCGCATGGACTTTACAGCGGTGCGCCAGGCTGCCGGGATCGAATGGTGGGTATGGCTGGCCGGTCTGCTCGGGGCGTTTTATGTCACTGCGGTGATTGTGCTCACCCCCCGGCTGGGAGCAACCCTCACCTTCAGCCTAGTGGTGGCGGGCCAGCTGATCATGGCCGTGGCTCTGGACCATTTCGGGCTGCTCGGGGTGCCGGTGCAGGCCATTTCCTGGCCCCGGATCCTGGGCATCGCCCTGGTCACGGCAGGGGTGGTGCTGATCAGAAAGTTCTGAACACGGCCTGAAAAATATCTACCTGTGTGGCCACAGTGCTGCTGGAGGCCGGGATTCTGCCCATGCAGGAACCGGAAACCAGGCTGACCCTGAAGGCCCTGGGCGGGACTGATCCAGGCAAGGGCCTCCTGTGAAAACGGACGGGTCAAGACCCCTGGCCCGGGATGAAAAGAGAATCCAGCTACTAAATATCTTGGAGCCGGCCAAAATCCTTTTCCAGAGATTTTGCCTTGTCTTCCTGGCCCTTTTCTTTGAGTTTGTCTGAAAGGGCGTTGATTTTTTCTTCCAGCAGGGGGAGGATGTCTTTTTTCAGGGTGTCTCCCATTTTCTGGCCGGAGGTTTTCAATTTCTGCTCCATCTCTGCCATGGTATCTTTTAACGCCTGGTATTCTTCTGTTTTTGGGACAGTTTCAATTTTTTTCATCAGATCTACCATGCTTTTTTCCATGGTCTTCCAGAATTCTTCCAGGGAGGTGGCTGCAATGGCAGCAGGTGTTTTTGTGCTGCCGGCAACGATGGCATCATTGGCAATTTTTTTGCCGCCGGGTTGGGATTGTTCAATGAAAACCGCTTTGGTGTCGGCAGCCCCCGGTGCGCTGCCGATGAAAAACCGGGAGTGTTCCGTGGCACAGTCTGAAAGAGTTTCAGGGATTTCCACTGATACCAAAAAGACCGCATCTTTGGTATAGGTGATATCTTTCACCTGCCCGACTTTTGTGTTTTCATATATCACGGAATCGCCCTGTTTCAACCCGTCCACCTGGTCAAAGGAGATGGAAAACCGGGCCGGGGTGCACCCGGCAGTCAGGGTAAGGGCCAGTGCGGCAGCCAGTAAGAAAAAAAGGCGGCAGTTCCCAAATACATTCATTTTTTTTACAGGCATCAGTTGAGCTCCTCATTGTTTTTTTTGGTTACAGGCACCTTGAGTACCGGCACCCCTTCCTTGTGAAGCAGATTTTCTTCCTCCTGGGTGGTGGTGCCGCGGATACCGCGGTATTCAGAAGCCCCATAATGCATTTTCAAGGCCTCCTTTGCAAAGGTGTGGCCCACATCTTCAAAATTTTTTTCCACAAATTGGGCCACCCGTTCGGTGAGTTCGGACATGGCTTCCTGGCTGGCCTGCAAAGCCTGCCGGGCCTGGGGACCGGGGCAGGATCCGGATGTTTTAATGGCGATGGGGTGGAGCTTTTGCACCACCGAAGTTGTGTCACATACAGGGCATTGCAGGAGCCCCTGGGTCTGCTGGGAGTCCAGGTCCTGTTTGTCCTGAAACCAGCCTTCAAAGGCATGCCCGTTTATGCACTCCAGGTCAAATACGATCATAGAAATTTTTTCCTTTCTGATACAGCGCCATGATCACGCCACACCATCAAACTATATCGGAAACCTGTTGGTTTTTCAATCGGGAAATGCGGTGTATGTCCTCCTGGGTCCGGAGACAGGGAAACAGGCTGTTGTTGGTGAGCAACGGGTGCCGGGTGATATCGAACCGGGCAGACGATACCGCGGTTTCCCACATGGGGGTGTGGGGAATCGGGGAGTAATAGGCCAGCACCGGCTGGATCCCGGCTTTTTTCACAAAAGCCATGGAGCCGGCCACATCATCCAGGTCCTGCCCGGGCAGACCGCACAAAAGGTATGCCCCGATCTGGCGGCCGTCAAATCCGGCGGCTTTCAGGGCAGAGACCGCTCTGAAAAACTCTTCTGCCAAAACCTTTATATCATGGCGTCGGTGTCTGGAAAAATCTGCAGTTTCAAGCCCCAGGCGGATGGTTTTAAATCCGGATCTGAACATGAGATCCGCTGCCCGGGGGGTGATTTCCCGGATATGCAGGGCATTGGGGGTGTGGAAAAACAGATCCAGATCTGCGCTGATGATCTTTTCCATCAAAGGATAGGCATGGTCCGGGCCGTTCACCAGCAGGGCATCATC
>JAIVHE010000176.1 GCA_020201255.1 Desulfobacteraceae bacterium | reverse complement strand
TGGTAATGGTGACTGTGAGTTCATTTTCCCTGAAATTGAAAATCACACTCTTATAATCATCTGAAGTGAGAATAGACACCCTGCGCATGAGGGTGAAAAACATGGTACGGTCCACTTCCATCCCGGTCATGGCATCCGTGTTTATAATGGGCTTGTAATCCGGATAATCTCCGCTGAGCAGTTTAATCATGATGGATTCATTGACCCGCTGGAAAACAAAATGATTGTCCTTTATACCAACACGTATGGGTTCCGAGGTATTATCAATGAATTTATGCAGTTCATTCAGTCCTTTTTTGGGAATGATCACCGGATCTTCGGGCAGGATCAGATCGCCCTTATATTGGGTATCATAACAATGCAGACGACGAGAATCCGTTGACACCATGCGCAGAAAAGGGGTCTCATTTTTCATTATTTTTTCAATCAAAGCCCCCAGTACATAAATGCGCTTTTCATCGCCCACAACATTGACCACTGACACTGCTTCCACCATTTTTCGTAAATCCCTGGCATTGATTTCAATAAAATCCACATTTTCAATCACAGGGGTTTCCGGAAAATTTTCATAATCCGATGACACAATATGGAAAAGGCTGTCCCCTTTGCCTATCTCAACCCACCGGTTTTCCACTTCATTGACAGGAATTTCATTGTCCGGATATTCCCGAATGATTTCAAAGAATTTTTTTGAATTGATGGACAAAATTCCTTCTTTTTCCACCTTTGCATCATAGGTGCCTGTAAACACAGTTTCCAGGTCATTGGCGGTAATGATGATCTGATCTCCCATGGCCTTGATCAATACGTCCGATGTTATGGTCAGATTCGTCTTTCTGCCGGTAATCCCTTGGATTTTTGAAAGAATTTCCAGGACTTCTTTTCTGTCAAACGAAAATTTCATTTGGGTTCCTTCTTTTATCTCTTAAATATGATTATATATCCCCAAGGTATGTATATCAAAACAGGTTATTTATCAATTGATAAATATCGGGTGATATTTATGTGGTTTATTTATTTATAATTACATTTTAAAAATCAATAATAACAATAAGGGATGTTCATATGTTTAAAACTTTTTAATGCGTTGAAATTTCATTATTTTCATTATTTTTTTGTGTTCAAAATGTGTTCATATCCTGTACAGATCCAACCGGTTTTGTACACCAACAGGCCCGAATGTTCAAAACCAACCGGTTTTGAACATGTTTTCGTCAGAATTTTAGTCATTGTTTATCCAGGTTCGCATCTGGGTTAACCCCTTGTTTTTCCAGTCATCTGATATACGCTGGTCCAGGTATGTGAAAAACAGGGTGTCAATAACCCGGGTGACCCGGAACAACAGAAGGGCTTTTTCAAGGACCATGCCCTCGATTTCATCATCTGATCCGTCCCTGCCGGCAGTCGGGGTTTTTAACCCGGTAATGTTGAAACTTTCGCCTTTGATGGTGAATTTATATTCTTCTTCCTCACCCAGTTTGCAAATAAGGTTCATTTCTGTAACCTTGGCCCCTTTTTTCAGGGCGGTGGTGCCTTCTTCAAGTCCGGCCCGGTCCCCTTTGATGGTGATTTTTTCCTTGGATTTATCCCCCAGGGTGTTTTCCAGTACCAGGGAATTGCCGATTTCCAGGGTAACCGGATCTTTGGAACCTATGGCCCGGGTGATGTCCTGGTCTGTTTCAATCATGAACCACAACCAGGTTAAAAAGTCGTTTCCTAAAAAGCCGTATTTATTATACGCGGTGGCAATGTCCAGCATGGGTTACCTCGAAAGATGTAAAGGGGTCAGGGTCATGATCCGGTCTTTTTGCGGGGCTGAAAAAGATGATTTTGTTTCAACCAGGGTATAGGGAAACAACCGGATGGGTTTGAGGGAAAAAGATTTAAAAAAGATGGTTTCAAAAAATTCATTGGCTGCCTTCTGGGTGGTATGCAAAAACAGATCCGCAGCTTCATAATCCCAGAGCACATCATATACATTGGGAATGGACGGAATTTTGTGCATCAGTACATCCATGACCAGTTCTTTGATTTCAGAAATTTCGTTTTTGGAAACAAGATCTCTGCCGGATTTTTCTTTTTTCTTTTCAATTTCAATAGCCATCTGTTTTTGCACCAGTTTGGCCGGGATCGATTTTTTATCGATACGCAGAGAAAATAGAAAATAATTGCCGAAAACAAAGGAAAATTTTTCAAAATCCGGCAGATACGGGCTTTCAAACGGGGTCCATCCGGCGGAAATTTCTTCATATTCACTTTCCAGTTTTGGGATGGCATTCTTGATCAGTCCGTTGCGCACCTGTTCCATGGGCTCATTTTCAAATTTATTCTGGATGTGGTATCGGCTCATGGAAAGGGTGGCGGATAAAAATCCCATGTATTCTCCTTGTTAATTTTTGGTAAGGTGCTTTTTTTATTATAAAAACTATTATCAATAAACCAAAGCACTATACCACATTTTAAACGCAAAGCATAGACAATTGACGGGAATACCGCTGCAACCCATGTGGCATATGCCATGAGTGAGGTGGCAGCCATATATCCCATTACCCCATCCAGTCCTTTGGGAGAAATAGCCGATGCCTGGGCATCAAAGGGCCGCAAAAATATTTTCGGCCAGGTCCTGGCCATCAAACAGATGCAGTCAGAAGCCGGGGCAGCAGGGGCCGTCCATGGATCTCTTGCAGCCGGGGCCCTGACCACTACCTTTACCGCATCCCAGGGCCTGCTGCTTAAAATACCCAATATGTACAAAATATCCGGGGAACTGCTTCCCAGTGTGTTTCATG
>JAIVHE010000488.1 GCA_020201255.1 Desulfobacteraceae bacterium | reverse complement strand
GTGTAGATTGGCGCGGTCTGGTCCCAAGAATATGTCAGGTTATTTTACCTATTGAGGATATAGGTAGGGCCTGGTAGTAATCAAAACAAAACTACCAGGCCCCGAGCAGACAGCAGTCTACCGCACTGAGTTATCCCTTGGCATCGGAGTCCCCTCTCGTATGCCTCTGTTTCACTCAGATATCTCTATCTGGTCACAATTATAAATCAATTCAGCACTGATCGTTTTTTCCTGTCTATAAAAGGCTTCGGTTAAAAGCAGCGTACCCATGTTCATGATTTTTCTTCGATTTCCTCTGCAATGGGATGATAAAATGTTTAAAGCATCCGGATCAAACAGCGTTTCTGTTGCACCTGCATTGGATAACCTGAATTTGATAAACTCAAGACTTTCATGGTCGTTCAAGGGATTCAAATTAAATTGCCCGGTGAGTCGGGTTTTTACAGAAGCCAGAATTTGAAGTGAGAGTTTTTTTTCAAGGGTTTCATCTCCCACAAGAATAAAACTTGCGGCCACGGTTTCCTTTTGAGGATTAAACATCAGGGAACAGATATCCATTAATGATTCTTTTTCCATGAGGTGGGCATCATCAATAACAAATACCGGGAACACACTGCGGTGTTCCGATGCCATGTTTGTGATCTGTTTTTGCAGACTGATCAGCAAAGGCACGGTCCTGCCATTTGTTTCCACCCCAAGCACGTCGGCAAAGGCTTTGAGCATTCCGTTGCGCTGTAATCCACCGTAATGAACCAGGGAAGGTTTATAACAGTTTGCATCAAGCTGAGATAAAACATAGTTGATTAATGTTGATTTGCCGGCACCTGACGGTCCGGACAAAGCAAAACTTTTTCCAGAGGAGATCAACGATATGGCTGTCCTGAGAAATCGCTTGTCCTGTTCTCCCAGATAAGGGGTTTTCAGTCGGTAAGTATTTGCGAACGGATGATATTTACAATTAAAAAATTCCAGTGGGGATTGTTTATGAGTCATTTGTATGGTTTCCTATTGGTTTGGATGTTCAAATCGTCTTGCATTGGCGCCAAGGTCCACAATACGTGCCTTTTTCATTTCATTGCCGTAATAGATACAGGTTTTGTCCCAGGGCATATAATAAATGGTTACCCGGGATCCTGGCAGGCATCCGGGTACCTCATACCTGATTTTTTTGAAATGGATGGTGCAATCATTGTAAACCCTGCAACGCCGCTCCATCCTGAACAAGGCTTCAATGTCAATCGACGGCGGCAGAGCACGGCATACATTTTTGCTTTGCAGTCTTTTTTGCAACGGGGAACATTCTAAAGATGAGTGCAGGGTTTCATGATATCCGGCAACCCAGGATTTGAACGCATCATTGATCTCCTTAACGGTTTTAAATTTATCACAAAGGAACTGATCCCTGACGGTCCTGAACAGCCTTTCTACTTTACCTCTGCCTTGAGGAACAAATGGTGGGGTGTGGACCAGATCTATTCCGTTCCTGGCACAAAGGATCTTCAGGTGCCGGCTGATATAAGCCGATCCATTGTCCACGTAGAAACGCTGGGGTATTCCAAATCGTCTGACCGCCCCCATGAGATCATAAAGTAAAGGTTCAACCGATTCGGTCAGATAAAATCCGCCATGAACAATAAACCGGCTGCTGTCATCCAGAATGACATGGAGATAGGTTTTATTCTTTTTATTGCCCTTGAACAATTTTGGACCATGGAGAAAATCAGCGGTCCATAATTGACCGAAATGGTCAAAAGCAAAAGGTCGTACATTCACGTTTGGATCAATGTGGGGATCTCTTTGCAGGTTATGGGCTTTTGCAAATCTGTAAATGGCAGATCTGCTGGGTTTTCTTCCATTCCACCTGTTGGTCTTACTCAGTTCTTTGATCATCCTGGCAAGGGTCCATCTTGGGTGTTCTTCCCGCAGAGCAACCATTGCTGAAGTGATCTTATCCGGGATCTGGTGGTTACCTTTATCAGATCTGACTTTGCCCATCAGGCCTGGCAGACCACTTTGAAGGTAGCGGTATAGCCATTTCCTGAGGGTTTCTGCACTCAGTCTCATATGGGAACCGTTAGGATGGACGTACCACTGCCAGGACGCCTGATCAAGCAGTTCTCCAGAGGGCAGGCTGTTGGCTTCCCTGTGCAAAAGAGGGCTGATAATCCCGTAACGCCATACGGCCAGTTCTAATTTCTCGTCATTTTGTTCTTTCACTTAAACCTCCTGTTTTAAAAAGTTGAACTCCAGGAGGATTGATTAACAAACTGACTGATTTTATTATATATACGTTTTGTGTTGGCGCATTTCTATCTGAATCTTTCCGGGTAAAAAGTCCAGGAAAAATCTCTGACAAATGATGCCCAAGATCTGCCAGAAGATAAACATGGGGACATTCGATTGCCATGCTCCTGCCTGAACCAGTCACGGATTATCAACGCTTTTTTTATCCACCGTTGTGTCCGCGGCCAGTTGCCGCCGGTATGCCGGACAATATCTGCGATACTATTTCCTTGTTCGTACATTTCAAGAAGATACATCAACATGCACAGAGAGATCCTGAGTATTGGCAATAGCGCATGGGGAAGCATTGAAAAGGTTTTGCATGGGCATTGATCATTATCACAGCGAAAACGCTGGATATTTATCAGCTCATCATCAAATAGATATCGCTTGTAAAACCCCCATTTTATATATGTATGACGGTTCCCGCAGTGGGGACAGCAAGCAAGTGCAATGCAGTTTTTTCTTGTAATTTCTGACAAAACAGTTATCAATAGATTCCATGAGCGGGGCA
>JAIVHE010000487.1:4964-6433 GCA_020201255.1 Desulfobacteraceae bacterium | reverse complement strand
CATCCGTTCCACCATGCCGTCCACCATGGCGGCATTGCCGTGGATAATTCCGGACTGCATGCTTTCAATGGTGTCTGTGCCGATCACTTTTTTGGGCGGGGCAAATATTTCCACTCTGGGCAGGCGGGAGGCTTTTTGAAACAGGGCTTCTGATGAAATCATCACCCCCGGGGCAATGGCACCCCCCAGGTATTCCCCGGCCGGGGTAATAACATCAAAGGTGGTGGCCGTGCCGAAATCAATGATAATCAAACCGGTTCTGTATTTATCATAGGCAGCCACGGCATTGACGATGCGGTCCGCCCCCACTTCGTTGGGGTTGCTGTAGAGGATGGGCATCAGTTTTTTCACCGATGCAGGCTGGATCCACACCGGGCTCAGATGCAGGTATTTTTCACTGAATCCGTTGAGAATACCAACGGACGATGGGACAACCGATGAAATGGCCACCCTTGTGATGGCTGTCAAAGGAATCCCTTTGTCGGAAAAAAGGGCCCTGGCAAGTACATTGAACTCATCGGCTGTATTATCCCGGACCGTGCGGATCCGCCAGTCTTGTTTCAGCACATCCCGGTCATACACACCGATCACGGTGTTGGTGTTGCCCACATCGATCACCAGAAGCATGGAAGGTCTCCTTATTCAATTGTAACGGTAAATACCCGGGGTTCCGCCCGGGTCATGGTCATGCCGACGGGTATGTTTATACGTGCATTTCGGGCATACACGCCCGGAGACAATCCATTGAGATTCATAAAGGCAAAAATCTGGTCCAACACCTGTTTGCTGCCCATGGCTGCAAAAGGCCCCTTGACCGCAATGGTGATGGCAGCCGGTTCAATGACGGCAGTGTAAGGGCAGTTTTGGATCTGTATGGGAATGTTTTCAATGGTTTTCACCACTTGTTCTTCCCGGATCTGTACGGAAACCACGATGATCGGGTCTGATGCTGAATACAGATCGGGGTTTTCCAGATCCAGGGGAACCTCTTTTTTGAAGCTTTCCTGGACGCTGGTCAGGTCAACGGGCTTGGTTTTGAGCACCTGGATGGCATCGATCAGGGACCTGGCCCCGGACAAGGTTACAGAGGACGGTTCAGGCGCTGGTTCCAGAACAATATATCCCTGGGCAGGTGTGCCTGAATAGGGAACCGTGACTTTAAAGGTGTGGGTCTTTATTTTTTCCAGGTGTACCCGCAGGTAGGATGGGGTAATCTCCAGGATGGTGATGGCCGGATCTACGGGGATCCGGCGTTTTTCTACCGGCAGGACATAATGGCCCGGTCCGATGGAGTCTGAGGCGCCTGCCGGGTCAATGTCCAGATCCGTATACAGGTCAGCCGGGTACTGGATATTTTTTTCATTGATTTTTTCAATCAGCCGGGGATCCGCCTTGATGCGAATTTCAATTTTATCGGTGCGGGACTGGGTAAGCACAAGCCCTTCCGGCACATTGGAAAATTGTACCGG
>JAIVHE010000487.1:0-4951 GCA_020201255.1 Desulfobacteraceae bacterium | reverse complement strand
GGTTTTTTTTGCAGCGTTTTTGTTCAGGGTATTCTGGATAAACGATTTTCTGGACGGGCCCATGAGAATGGGAAATCCTAAGGCCTGCAGTTTTTCCAGGCGGTTGATCAGCACCAGGTTGTGGTGCACGGTTTTGCCGAAACCGATTCCCGGATCCAGTATAATGTGCTCCTTTGGAATCCCTTTGGAAACAGCGAATGCAGCCCTGGCAGCCAGGTAATCGGTAATTTCCTGCATCAGGTCTTGATAATCCGGGTTCACCTGCATGGTTTCAGGGGTCCCTTTCATGTGCATGAGCACCACCGGCACCCTGTACCGGGCAGCCACATCCGCCATGGCCGCGTCCTGTTCAAAAGCGGAAATGTCATTGATGACAGCTGCCCCGGCTTCCAGTGCAGCCTTTGCAACACTGGATTTCAGGGTATCAATGGAAATGGGAATATCGATTTTTGCAGACAGGGTCTGGATGACCGGGATGACCCGGTCCAATTCCTCCTGCTCTGATACAGGCCGGGAAAACGGACGGGTGGATTCCCCCCCGATGTCCAGTATATGGGCACCTTGCTCCGCCAGGCGCATGCCCTGGGCCACAGCAGTGTCATAGGTGTCGAACCGGCCGCCGTCGGAAAAAGAGTCCGGTGTCACATTCAACACCCCCATGATGCAGGCCCGGCTGCCCAGCTCCAGGTGAAACCGGCCGAAATCCAGGTGAAAATCGGCCATGTCGTTATTCTCTGTCAGATTTTTTTTCCGGTGCATCATCATCGGACCCATCATCCCCGGGTTTTTCTGCTGCGTTTTCAGGGCTATCTTCAGGTGCGTCTTCCTGATCATCCTTCCGGCCATCCTCAGGCACCTCTTCAGAACCTGGTGCCCGTACATCAGCCTGCTTGGCATCCGGCTTTTTCCGGGAAGATGAATCCGCAGATGATGTCTGGTCCGGGGTAGTGCGTACATTTTTGCGGCCGTAAAAATCATAGTCAGGCCGCAGTTCGGCAATCAGATCATCCAGTTCCGGTCCCAGGACGGTTTCTTTTTCAATGAGCAGGTCCGTGAGCCTGTGAAGAATATCTATGTTCTCTTCCAGGAGGTTTTTGGCTTTTTTATAGGCCCGGTCAACCAGCTTGGCCACTTCCGCATCAATCTGCTGGGCCGTTGCCTCGGAATATCCTTTTGCCTGGGTCATTTCCCGGCCGATGAAAATATTTTCATCATGGTCTTCATAGGAAAGCGGGGCCAGGTTGTCGCTCATGCCGAAACTTCGGATCATCCGGTTGGCCAGTTTGGTGGCCTGTTTGATGTCGTTGGCAGCCCCGGTGCTGATCCGTTTGAAAATGAGATCTTCCGCCACCCGGCCGCCAAAGGCGATGGCCAGTTCGTTTTCCAGCTGGTCCTTGTATTTGAAATCGCCTTCTTCCGGCAGAAACCAGGTGACGCCGGCTGCCCGGCCCCGGGGAATGATGGTGATTTTGTTGATGGCATCGGTATTGGGAAGAAACCGGGCCACCAGGGCATGCCCCCCTTCATGATAGGCAGTTGTCTTCTTTTCCTCTTCCTTGATCACCTTGGATTTTCTTTCAAGGCCCATGTACACTTTGTCTTTTGCATCTTCAAAATCCTTCATGGACAGTGTTTCACGGTTTCGCTTGGCTGCCAGCAGGGCAGCTTCATTGACCAGGTTTTCCAGGTCTGCGCCGGAAAAACCAGGGGTACCTCTGGCCAGGATCACCGGATCTACGTCTTTGCCCAGAGGGGTTTTTTTCATGTGCACCCGCAGGATACCTTCACGTCCTCTGATATCGGGCATATCCACCACCACCTGGCGGTCGAACCTGCCCGGTCGGAGCAATGCAGGGTCCAGTACATCCGCCCGGTTGGTGGCAGCCATGAGGATCACCCCTTCATTGGCTTCAAATCCGTCCATTTCCACCAGCAGCTGGTTCAGGGTTTGTTCTCGCTCATCATGTCCTCCGCCTAAACCGGCTCCTCTCTGGCGGCCAACGGCGTCGATTTCATCAATAAATATGATACAGGGGGCATTTTTTTTGCCCTGGGCAAACAGATCCCTGACCCGGGATGCGCCAACACCCACAAACATTTCCACAAAATCGGAACCGGAAATGGTGAAAAAAGGCACGCCTGCCTCACGCCCCGCCCTGCATCTGGCGCATGAAAAAAATCCACACCCCGATGAGCACGATCATGGGCAGCCAGGAAACCACAATGGACATGAGCCAGGAAGATTCTGCCGGGGGTTTGGCCTTGATGTCAACCCCGTTGGCCCGCAACAGCGGGAGGAGCTCTGCGTCATTGGGGGCAAAACTTTTATACCTGGTACCGTTGATGTCTGTAAAATGAAGGTCCTGACCCTGGATCACCACATTCTGTACCCGGTCTTTTTCCACCATGGACAAAAATTCCGAGTATCCGATATCCGTCGTTCCGGCCTGCTGCTGCTGGCTGAAAATGTTGTACAGCATGACCATCATCAAAACGATCACCAGCCACAGGGAAATGTTTTTATAAAATTGGTTCAATGTTAATCCTCTCTTTGTCATAAAATAGAACAGCAAAACTTTTATATATATAACCATAATTTGTAATTATACAAGAAAAAGTTTTTTCGATTTCAAGGGTCTACTAAGCCTCCGGTGGCCGCCTTTTGGCTTGTTTCTGCATTCTGCCCAGCTGCCGCAGGGAGATGGCTTCCCGTTTAAAAATTATCTGGTGACGGGTTTTGTACACCCTGATTCTGCCGGGAAGATCCAGATGTTTTCCCGGTTCAGCCGTGGCCAGCATTTCCTGGATGGCCCGAATATGGTCATGGGTGATCTGCCGCAGGGTTGATTTTACCGTGTGGATGGCACAGCGCAGCACCCGGGGTACCAGGGCCGGATGCAGGCGGATGACAGCCGGAATGGACAAAACCACTGTTTCACGGGTTGTGTTGTCAACACAATCGGCAAATGCCAGGTCGGCATGGTCATCCAGAAACCGGTCTTCATTCAAAAGAATGGTGCTGACCCGGTGAAGGCCTTGTTTTATACCGGGGTTATATTCCTTTTCCAGCAGCGGGAGCAGCTGTGTTCGGATGCGGTTTCGCAGAAAGGCCGGGTCCTGGTTGGAATCATCCATGACATATGCCTGGTCCAGGTCATCCAGATACCCCAGGATTTCCTGCCGGGAGCGGTCAATCAGCGGGCGGATGAACCGGTTCTCCCGTAGGGGCGGAATCCCTGCCAGTCCTTTGGATCCACTGCCCCGCAGCAGGCCCATAAGCACCTGCTCCGCATTGTCGTCCCTGGTATGGCCTGTGGCAATCCGGGAAAATTCATGGGTGTCTGCCACCTGATTGAAAAAATCATACCTGGCATTTCTTCCGGCTTCTTCCACCGAGTTGCGGGCCTGCTTTGCCAGGCTTGCCACGTCCCGGTATTCACAGAAAAAAGGAAGATTGTGCATGGCTGCAAATTGCTGGGTGAATGCCTGGTCACGGTCGGAAGATGCCCCCCGTAGCCCGTGATTGAGATGGGCCACACCGAGGTGAAGATCCCAGTCAGGGGCCAGATGTATCAGTACCCGGGCCAGGGCCATGGAATCGGGTCCGCCGGAAACCCCGATCAGCACCGCCTCTTTTTTGCCGATCATGGTGTGACCCTCCAGTGTCCGGGCCACATTCCGGCAAAAATTTTTCTGTATCAGGAAAGGCCGGGCCATTGTCTTTGAATACATCTCCTCAGCAGGCAAAAAGGGGCAGGTCGGTTTCCGGGATGATCCCGGTTTTTCTGGCATAGGAGAAAAAAGCAGTGACCGCCTGTTCCCCTGTTTCCCCCAGGTCTCTGGTAAAATCGTTGACATACAGATCAATGTGCTGCCGGATGACGGCTGTATCCATTTCCTGGGCATGGGCCAGGATGTAATCAAACCCCGTCTCCGGGTTGGCAAAAGCATGGTCAACGGATGTGCGGATCAGGGACTGGATGTCACAGGCAACAGCCTGATCGATATCCCGGCGGATGGCAATACAGCCTAATGGGATGGGCAGTTCGGTCTTGTCTTCCCACCACTGTCCCAGGTCTGCTCTCATCTCCAGGTTCATGGATGCGTAAACAAACCGGCCCTCGTGGATAATAAGGCCGAAGTCGGCGGTCCTGTCCAGTACGGCCGGCATGATTTTTTCAAAGGACATGGGCAGGATGGTCACTTCAATATCGGAAAATTGGTCGGCCATGAAAAAACGAAACAGATGATAGGCTGTGGTGCCCATGCCCGGAACTGCAATGACGGGTTTTTTTTGAGTCACATCTTCCAGGCGGCTGCCGGGACGGGATACCACCAGGGGGCCGCAGCCCTTGCCCAGTGCTGATCCGCACCGCAGCAGCGCATACCGGTCCAGCAGGGTTCCCAGCGCTGCAAAAGACAGTTTGGTAACATCAAAGGCAAGATGCACCGCCTGCTGGTTCAACGCCTCTACATCATCAATGGCAATGTCAAAACCAAAGCCTTTTACATCAATCAGTTTTTTGGCAATAGCCTTGAAAATAAAGGTGTCGTTGGGGCAGCTGGAATAGGCCAGTGTGTATGGGGATACTGAAGGCATGAAAGCTCCTGCTGAAGGGGTAACAATAAGGCTGATATTACAGGTGCAAAAGTCCGGGGGCCGGTTGCTTGAATGCCAGGCCTTCTGCAATCAGATCCAGCAGTTTTTGTTTTTCCTCCGGAAATTTATACCCTTCATAGTCATGGGTGAGCAGCAACCCGCCCCCGGGCCGCTGCCAGTGGTTCATGGCATGGTCAAAGCACACCCTGCCGGTGACCGTAAGCTCCTGGATCATGATGTTGAGCTCTTCCAGCTGTTCCGTGGCGGACAGCATGGTGATCTCACCGGCCTGGACCTGCTGGTGCAAAGGGGTCCCGGGAATGGCCCGGAAGGGCCGGGACCGAATATAAT
>JAIVHE010000175.1:2837-4864 GCA_020201255.1 Desulfobacteraceae bacterium | reverse complement strand
TCCAATCAGCGGCTCACACTGTCGGAAATAAATGATTTTTACATGCAGTCTCTGCAGGTGTCATGGGATGCCTATGCTGTGGAAAACGCTTCCCTTGATGAACTGGATGTCCTGAAAATCGAAAAATTTATTGAAACAGTGAATGAATGCGGCCGTTTCAACCTGGATCTGGAACCTCTCCAAGCCCTGCAAAAATTAAAAATGGTTACCGTTGACGCACCCGCCTGGGCCGCATTGCTCCTCTTTTCCAAGGAGCCGCTGCGCCATCATATCCATATCGGCCGATTTAAAACGCCTGTCACCATCATTGATGACCGGCAGATCACCGACACCCTTTTTGAAGCTGTTGAACAAGCCATGACGTTCATATTGTCTCATATCAAGGTTTCTTTTGAATTTAACGGCGCCCTGCAGCGCAAAGAACGTTTTGCCTATCCCCTGACCGCAATCAGGGAAGCCTTGCTGAATGCAGTCGTACACCGGGATTACAAAAATCCTTCCGATATCCAGATCAAAATTTTTGATGATAAACTCACCATCTTTAACCCGGGGAGACTCTACGGCGGCCTGACCATCCAAGAACTCTCAACCGACACTTATCCGTCACAACTGCGAAACAAACTGATTGCAGAAGCCTTTTACCTGACCAGGAATATCGAAAAGTATGGCAGCGGTATGCTCCGCATCCGAAAAGAGCTCCAGGCCTACCCGGAACTATCATTTAGAATTGAAGAGATTGGCGGAGGAATACTGGTCACATTTTCATCTCGCGAGGGAGTATCTGAGGGAGTATCTGAGGGAGTATCTGAGGGGGTATCTTCTCTATATCAATGTATTCAGCAGAACCCTGGTCTGAGACTTCCTGAATATTCAAAAAAATTGAAAATCCCAAAAAAAACATTAGAGCGCTGGACACAAAAACTTCGCAAGGAACAAAAAATTATATTTAAAGGTTCCCCCAAAAAAGGGGGTTACTACATTCACAACGTGACCACAAACTGTCCCTTCACAGCGGAGACACCTCTCAGAACAGGAAATCACCAGAATTTTTAATAGGTTCTGAGGTCCGATATGTAAGGAAAAATACCGGTTTAACTTATCCGAACTTAGCCGGGTCAGACCCCAAATATGACCAATACAATACAAGTGATAGAAAACCTGAAAATGATATTTCATAAACAGAAACAACCTTTTCTGTTTGTCTATCTTTTTGGATCCCTGGCCCGGAAAGACCATTCCGAATCAAGTGATCTTGATATTGCCGTTTATGTAGAAAAAAACATCAAACAGGATTATTTTGATATAAAATCAGAACTTTATCTGCAATTGAGCCGGGCGTTGAAAACAAATCAAATTGATATTGTTGTCATGAACCAATGTCAGAATCTTATGCTCCTGAACAATATCATCACGCATGGACAATTGATTTATGAAAAGGATCACTCCGCAAGGGTAGACTATGAACAAAAAATTTTTCACCGTGCCATTGACTTCAAACATCAAAGAAAAATGGTGATGGGGGTATAGGAGTACTTGACGCTGAGTTCGCATATTCTTTTGCAAAAATTGCCGGATTCCGTAATTTTCTTGCCCATGATTATGAGACCATTGATTCCGGTGTTATCTGTACCAAAGTACTTGCCAGCCTGACCGATATACGTAAATATATCCGGCAGATTCAAGAAAGCTGCAATCTGAAATAAGGATATCCGCCAAAGAATATACGAGAGCGAATTAAATGGGGTCTGACCCCAATTGATACCCAAATGCAATGCAGGAAAAAGAAAAAATTGGCAGCAAAAGAAATGGTTTTTGGGAAGTTTTGGGGAAATCAAAATGACATTTACAGCTTAAAAAAGCTGCCAGTAGAAAAGATCTGCAGCAACAATTGGGGATAAAAAATAAAAAATGAATTCAATCATAGAAAACCAATTAATCAATAAACTCTATTGGGATCGTGATGTCGATCCGGATTATATTTGTGGCCTGTTAGAAGGTCAACCCGAGCAGATTTCAGGTGAACGAAC
>JAIVHE010000175.1:0-2811 GCA_020201255.1 Desulfobacteraceae bacterium | reverse complement strand
CATATTATAAAGATACGTTATATCCTTTTCAAAACAGCGTCCTTCAAGTCATGGAGAAAATGAAAACTGCTTTTTATCTTACCGGCGGAACTGCTCTTTCAAGATGTTATCTGCACCATCGATTCTCCGGTCAGCTACCCAAGCATAAATACCTTGGGCTTGTAAAAGCCCCATGCTGACCAGCCTGAGTGCTACTACATGTAGCACTACGTTAGACCGGAAATAGGTACTTCAGGGTGCTTGCCAGCCCTGAACTCTACGGCAATTGGTTAAACAGGACTAAGGGGTTAATCCAGTGCCACTTGCGTTAAACCCGGTTATAACATTGGCGAGGCAAACATTACCCATTAACTTGGAGGTAACTTTTTTGAAAGTATTTGTACTTGACACGAACAAGAGAAGACTGGAACCGCTTCATCCAGCGGAGGCCCGATTGCTCTTGAGAGAGCAGAAAGCGGCTGTGTTTCGAAAGTACCCATTTACTATTATCCTTAAAGAAGCATCTCAGGAACAACCTGAGCCACTCCGGCTCAAGATTGATCCCGGCAGCAGAACCACCGGTATGGTTTTACTGAAAGACCCCGGGGAAATCGTCTTTGCCATGGAGCTGGCTCATCGGGGACAACGCATAAAGAAACAGCTGGACTCCAGAAGAGCCTGTCGTAGATTCCGCAGGGCCAGAAAGACCAGGTACAGAAAGCCCAGGTTTGAGAACAGAACACGGTCCAAAGGATGGCTACCCCCATCCCTGAAAAGTCGAGTATACAACATAGAAACCTGGATAAAACGGCTGCAGGCCTTGTGCAACATTCAGGCTATATCCATGGAACTGGTGAAATTCGATTCCCAGCTGATGCAGGACCCAGAAATATCCGGTGTGCAGTACCAACAGGGGCAGCTTGCCGGGTATGAAGTGAGAGAATATTTATTGGAAAAATGGGCCAGAACTTGTGCCTATTGTGGAAAAACAGATGTACCCCTGGAGATTGAACATATCGTTCCGAGGTCCAGAGGTGGATCCAGTAGAGTCAGCAATCTGACACTGGCCTGTAACCGGTGCAATCAGTTGAAAAACAATCAGCCGGTTGAGTTGTTTCTGCATAACAAGCCCGAGCTATTGACCAGAATACTAAGAAAAGCCAGGGCCCCGCTACGTGATGCAGCGGCTGTAAATGCTACTCGCTGGTACCTGTACAACCGAATCCGGCAATATGGCTACCCGGTTGAGGTAGGCTCGGGTGGCCTGACAAAGTTCAACCGATGCTCCAGAAATTTGCCCAAGACGCATTGGCTGGATGCCGCCTGTGTCGGCCCAAGCACACCGAGTACTCTGTTTCAGTGCCACAATCAGGTACTACAGGTTCAAGCGATGGGCCATGGCAGTAGACAGATGTGCCGCCCGGACAAGTATGGTTTTCCCAGAACCGGATCCAAACCATCAACCAAAAAGGTTAGAGGATTCCAGACTGGAGACATAGTTAAAGCGGTAGTGCTATCCGGCAGGAAAATCGGCTATTACAAAGGTAGAGTGGCTGTCAGAGCAACCGGAAGCTTCAATATTAAAACCGAATCTGAAACTATACAAGGCATCGGGTGGAAATATTGTAGTCTCCAACATGCTGCCGATGGCTACTCATATAATTATTAACATCAGAAAAGGCCGTAGCCTGCTAAAGCAAAACTCATATCCCAAACCTGAAGGATTGGGTTTCACGGCCTAAAGGCACATAGGATGAGTCATCAAAATACTTTTGCAGGCAGGCGCACATCAGCTATCAACATACGCGCTTTTCCGGACCAGCGAAAGCTGATTGATCGTGCCTGTATGGAAACACATAAAAATCTGACCGATTTCATTATAGATGCAGTTTGCCGCGAAGCAGAACAGGTGCTTTGTGATCGACGTTGTTTTATATTGGATGAAGAATCATTTAATGCGTTTGAAGCTGCTCTGGATATGCCGCTGAAAGAGAACAAGGCCGTTCAGAAGCTACTGGCCCATAAAGCCCCATGGGACGATTAATCCCGCCACTGCCGTTGTCCAGGGATCACCGGACAGCCGGTTTTAATTGTTCGATTATGTCGCTCAACGAACAGGCAGAAGAATTTTATCTCAGGCATGGGTTTTTAAACAGCCCTACAGGCTCTGGTACATTGTTGCTGCCTTTAAAAATCTAATTCAATTAGATTGCGTCTCGCACATTGGCGGAAGATAAGGCGAAAGATTTGCCTACATTTTCAACAATTAAAAGAACTTATCCGGGTCCGACCCCATTATTACCATTATTACCCCATTAAATGGGGTCTGACCCCAATTGATTCCTCAAAAAGGTCATTTTAAGCACAAAAACCGCTTCTTTTTAAACACATTTTCAACGATTAAAGGAACTTGTCCGGGTCTGACCCCAATAATGCCAATGCGCCATGATAAAACTTCCTGAAAACACATTAATTGCCCATGAGAAACTGACAAACTATTTGCTGACTTCAAAGAAACGGAATGATAAATCGCAATGGCTTTCCAAAGCAGGTTATACTCATGAAAATTGGCGGGTATTGAAAAACGATTTAAAAAAGCTGATACTATCAACTGAAGCGTTGACAATTGAAAATGCGGAATATGGCCAGATGTACGAAATCAGAGATAAAATAACCGGCCCTAACGGAAACAGTCTGGATGTGTGTACTATCTGGATGACTGAGTTTGCGACAGGTATCACAAAGTTTATCACCATGTATCCTGATAAAAGGAGATAACTAAATGAAACCTATACTATTCAAAGAAGTTGTTTTAGCAAAAGATTTTCCTGA
>JAIVHE010000174.1 GCA_020201255.1 Desulfobacteraceae bacterium | reverse complement strand
AAAAGCGTTTGAAGCCTTTATTCCGGTGCTGGACGACCATTTTGCCAAAGACCCTGATGCCCGGGTGTGCAACATGGCCTATCCGGATCTTCGCAACCGCATCCAGCTCATGCTGGCAGCCATCCTGGATTCATCCACCCGGATCAAGCAGATCATTTCCGATCTCAAGGATTTTTCCCGGCCGGCAGACAGCGCAAACGAAAACATGGACCAGCAGATCGACATCAACCAGGTGGTGGAAAAATCCATGGACCTGACCCATACCGTGCTCAAAAAAACCACGCCCAGGGTAACTGTCATTTATGGGAAAAATTTGCCGCAGGTCTCAGGGGATTTTCAAAAACTGCAGCAGGTGGTCATCAACCTGCTGGTGAATGCGGCCCAGGCACTGGAGAGTTCTGACCAGGCCATCACGGTCACCACCGGGACAAACCAGCACAAAAATGTGGTGTTCATTGACATCTGTGACACCGGACCCGGGGTGGCTCCGGAAATACTGGAAAAAATAACCGAGCCGTTTTTCACCACCCGCAGGGATGACGGCGGCACCGGCCTGGGCCTTTTTATCTCGGAAAAAATCATCTCCGACCTTCAGGGAATTCTGGAATTTTCATCTGAACCCGGCCGGGGATTAACCGCCAGTATCCGCTTGCCCTGCAGCGGAAAATAAATTATATACAGAACATGGACAATACGGCAATGGATAAACCCATCCTGGTAGTGGATGATGAACCGGAAATCCTGGTGGCGGTTGACACCACCCTGCGCATGGCCGGGTTTGACAACATCATCACCATCAATGATGCCAGGGATGTGATCCGGCATATGGAACGGCAGATTCCCGGCCTGATCCTTCTGGACCTGAACATGCCCCATATCAACGGGGGACGGCTGCTCAAAATCATCCGCAAAACCTGGCCCAGAATCCCGGTGATCGTGCTCACCGGAACCATTGCGGTGGACACGGCCGTGCAGTGCATGAAAATTGGGGCCATGGATTATGTGGTCAAGCCGGTGGAAGAAGACCGGCTGATCACGGCGGTCAAACAGGCCCTGGAGATGACCGGAGAAACCGGTAAAAAACCGCTGCACCAGGATTTGTTTGCCCAGATCAAAAACCCGGCAGCCTTCCGCCGTATCATCACCCAGGACAGGCAAATGCATTCTATTTTCCATTATGTGGAAGCCATTGCCCCGTCGCTGCAACCGGTGCTCATCTGCGGCGAAACCGGGGTGGGCAAGGAGCTCATCGGCCAGTGCATCCATACCTTGAGCAGCCGCAAAGGCAAGCTGGTGGTGGTGAATGTGGCGGGCCTGGATGACAATGTGTTTTCCGACACCCTGTTCGGACATGTGCCCGGCGCATTTACCGGTGCGGACAAGACCCGTTCCGGGCTAATAGAGGCGGCTGCCGGCGGGACCCTGTTTCTGGATGAAATCGGGGATCTGGCCATGACCTCCCAGGTCAAGCTGCTGCGCCTGCTCCAGGAAGGCGACTACCTGGCCCTGGGATCTGACAGAACCAGGCATTCCGATGCCCGGATCATCGCCTCCACCAACCAGGATCTGTGGGCATTGGAAAAGCAGGGAAAATTCCGCAAAGACCTGATCTTCCGCCTGTCCACCCATACCCTGACCCTGCCGCCGCTGCGGGACCGCCTCCTGGACCTGCCCCTTTTGCTGGACCGGTTTGTGTGCCAGGCAGCGGATGAACTGGGCAAACCCATCCCTCCCAGCAGGCCCTGAGCAAGCGGCTTCAGAAATTCAAAAAATAACCCTTCCGACCTTCTTCTAAGTATTGCACTTGAATTGCTTGTCGGTTTGGCCCCGGGCATTGCCCCGGCAGGTGCGCTCTCTATATGAAGCCCTGCACGGACAATGTGACACCAGACAATTTTGCAACTTCAAAATGAGCTGCCATCTGTCACAACCTGGGTTGTACTTACAATTTTTGTTGTAAGTATTCCATAGAACCCTCCGGCTGAACCTGAGCGGGCAAATCCAACATTTTTTTACAACTTTTTTTGTGAAAACCATTCGGGTAAAAGCAGTCTTTCTTACTTCAATATTTACTTTGTTTTCAATTGGTTATATATAAAAAAATTTTTTTTCATGCCCCGGCACGCTGATTGCTCTTATAAAAAATGAATAACAATCAGCGGCCGGAAGTAAACAGGCTGCGCCAACATTGATCTTAAAAGGAGAACATGATGAACCAGGTAAAAAACATTGGATGGCGGGTCACCTTTGCCGGGCTGGGCATCAATCTGGCCCTGGGTATTTTATACACATGGAGTATTTTCAAAGAATCCATCAAAGAATCCATTGTGGCAGGAGACGGACGTTTCGACTGGAGCCTGGCCGCCCTGAATGACCCATATGCCGTGTGCTGCCTGGTGTTTGCCTTTGCCATGATCCTGGCCGGCCGGGTCCAGGACAAAACAGGACCGAAAATGACCGCCATCATAGGTGGTGTGCTCACGGGTGCCGGACTGATTCTCATTGCATTTTCCACCTCCTGGATCATCTGGATCCTGGGATTCGGTGTCCTCATGGGCGCGGGCCTGGGGTTCGGGTATGCATCGGCCACCCCGCCGGCCATCAAATGGTTTCCCCCGGCCAAAACCGGAATGATCGCCGGTATTGTGGTGGCGGGATTCGGGCTGGCTTCCGTATATATTGCGCCTTTAGGCACCTGGCTCATCAACCGGTTCGGCCTGAGCCAGTCCATGCTCATTTTCGGGGTGGCTTTCCTGGTCATTGTCTGCATTCTGGCCCAGTTTCTGATCAATCCACCCAACGGATATGTACATCCCGATGCCCGGGCCACCGCCACAAAGCCTGCGGTCCCTGCCGGCATTGATTTTTCACCCGGCGAGATGGTGAAAACCGGAACCTTTTTGAAACTATGGCTCATGTTCTGCGTGGGGTCAGGTGCCGGATTGATGATCATCGGCAGTGTGGCCGGTATGGCCAAATCCGGCATGGGGGATCTGGCCTGGATCGTGGTGGCCCTCATGGCCGTGGGAAATGCATCGGGCCGGGTGGTGGCCGGAATACTGTCCGACAGGATCGGCCGGGCCAATACCCTGTTTATCATGCTGTGTTTCCAGGCCCTGGTCATCTTTTCTTTGCTGTTCATCGGACCCGGGCAGATCCTGCTCCTGGTGCTGGCCGCCACCTTCATCGGGTTCAATTACGGTACCAACCTGTCATTGTTCCCTTCGGTCACCAAGGATTTTTTCGGCCTGAAAAATTTCGGAGTCAACTACGGCCTGGTGTTTTCCGCCTGGGGTATCGGCGGATTTATCTTTCCCCGGGTATCCCAGATGATCGTGGCCTATACGGACAGCCCGTCAATGGCCTATGTGCTGGCAGCAGCCCTGCTGTTGCTCGGGGCGGTGCTGGCCCTGGTGACAAAGGCTCCGGAAACCAGAACCGATTCCCCGCTGATGGGCATTCCCGTACCAGTGCCTGAAAAAAACTGATGAACAGGGTCCAGCCGCATGGCTGCTCTGTTGTCACCTAACCAAACCGAACCTGTTTTGCTGACCATCATCTGATAAAAGGAGATTTACATGACTGAGACCTTGTTTCACGCCCCTGACGAATTCAGAAAAAATGCCTGGATCAAAACCATGGAAGAATACCAGGGTATGTACAACCAATCCATTGAAAACCCGGATACCTTCTGGGCCAAAATGGCAGACAATTTTTACTGGGAAAAAAAATGGGATAAGGTCACAGAACATAACTTTCATCTGTCCAAAGGCCCGGTATCCATTCAATGGTTCATCAACGGTAAAACCAATATTGCCTACAACTGCCTGGACCGGCATCTGCCGGAACGAAAAGACCAGACCGCTTTGATCTGGGAAGGCAATAATGTGGGAGAAGATCTGACCATTTCCTATGGCCGGCTCCATGAAACGGTGTGCCGGTTCGCCAATGCCCTTAAGGAAAAAGGGGTGGGCAAAGGAGACCGGGTGGCCATCTACATGCCCATGATTCCGGAACTGGCTGCCACCATGCTTGCCTGTGCCAGAATCGGGGCCATTCACTCCATTGTGTTCGGCGGATTTTCCGCTGAAGCCCTGGCCGACCGGATCAAAGACAGTTTGTGCCGGGTGCTGGTCACCACGGACGGGGTCATGCGCGGGGCCAAGGCCGTGCCGTTGAAAACCGCAGCTGACCGGGCCATGGCGTTGTGCCTGGACAGGGGCCACCAGGTGGATACCTGCTTTGTGGTCAAACGCACCGGATCAGAGGTTGACATGCAGCCAGACCGGGACATCTGGTGGCAGGAGGCAGCCGATGCCCAGTCACCCGACTGCCCCGTGGAATGGATGGATGCAGAAGATCCGCTGTTCATTTTGTATACCTCCGGCTCCACGGGCAAACCCAAGGGAGTCCAGCACAATGTGGGGGGATACATGGTCTATACCGGCACCACCTTCAAATATATCTTCGACTACCATGACGGCGACATCTATTGGTGCACCGCAGACATCGGCTGGGTCACGGGGCATTCCTACATTGTCTACGG
>JAIVHE010000486.1 GCA_020201255.1 Desulfobacteraceae bacterium | reverse complement strand
GTAAAAATCTACTGGGGCGGTGCGGATACAGTGATGTGTGCGGGTACGGCAAAAATTGACGACCTGGTGTCGCTTTGCCTCTCTTCCCCCCGGCCACAGATATGATGCACTGGCATACAAACATGACAGGTTATTTCAAAGAACAGGGGCAACCGTCGGTATAAATGTTGCTCTTAAAATTTTATGTAAACGAGGGAATCCGCACATGAAGGCAAAACAACCTCTTCCATTGAAAGTGAAAAGAAAACCCAACAAGATCATCGGGGATATATCCCGGGTCATAACCCGGCCTCATCTTCCGGATGACTGCCATCGCATATCCAGAATCATCGGCCGGATCTTGGATATGCCCGATGCTTATGCCAAAGATCTGATGGCAAAAATACTCAAAGATTTTTCCGCCCGGCACGAAGACATCCATCATATTTTTGAACGGCACCTGGTCCGGGTAAATGATTTTCTGCCCGAGCAGGTATTATTGAACGATGTTCAAAAGGGACTGATCGGCGCTTATTTTACAAAAGAATATGCCATAGAGTCTGCCGCACTTTTCAACCCTTCCATTGTGCTTCATCCGGATCAGAGCCATCTTGAAAAAGGCAGCCTCCGGTTTGTCATGAGTCTGAGAGCCACCGGTGAAGGCCACGTATCCTCCATTGTATTCCGAAGCGGGGTCCTGAACCGACACAACACCTTTTGTTTTGATCCGGTCAGTGATTTTGTGGAAACCCCGGATTTAAAAAAGGACCCTGTCTACAACCGATCCGTTTTTCAGCGAAAGCTGGATGAAATGGAGGTCAACAATGAAATCAGCGCCTATATTCTCGGCCGCCTGCCCGAAGAATTCACTTTTAAGGAACTCATCGAACAAATCCGCATCCTCATGAAAAGTCCGCAATTTTCTCCGGACAAACAGACAACAGCCTTCGGTTTTATGACCTGGCTTGCGGATTCCAATTATGAAGTGGAATTTCATGCCGATCACAGAATTTCTGAACGGGTCATTTTCCCGGTTTCAAGAAATGAGAGCCGCGGGATTGAAGATGCCCGGTTTGTTCAATTTTTCGATGAAAACCAGGAGATCACCTATTACGCCACCTATACGGCCTATAACGGGGTGACCATTTTGCCCCAGTTGATCGAAACCAAAGATTTCATTCATTTTAAAATCCGGACTCTCAACGGCGATGCGGCTCAAAATAAGGGCATGGCCCTTTTTCCCCGAAAAATTAAGGGGCAATATGCCATGCTTTCCCGCCAGGGAGGTGAAAACAACCATATCATGTTTTCAGACAACCTGCATTTCTGGCAGACCTCCCGGGTGATTCAGGAACCTGAGCAGCCTTGGGAATTCTTCCAGATCGGCAATTGCGGGTCACCCCTGGAGACCGATCAAGGCTGGATCGTGCTGACCCATGGGGTGGGACCCATGCGCCAGTATTGCATCGGCGCCATTCTGCTGGATCTGGAAAATCCGGCCAAAATTATTGCCCGCCTGGACAAACCGCTTCTCACCCCGGAGGAAAACGAACGGGAAGGCTATGTCCCCAATGTGGTTTATTCCTGCGGGTCCATCATTCATCATAAGGAACTGGTCATACCCTATGCCATGTCGGATATCAATTCGGGAATCGCAACGGTCCCGGTCAAGAATTTACTGAAGCATATGCGAAAGGAAGTCCTTTAACATGACATTACAGCTAAAACACATATGGCATAAATGAATATCGAAAAAACTATACTGGCAGGTGATGTTGGCGGAAGCAAGACGGTGTTGGCTTTGAGTTTCTTGTGCAAATCAGGAAAAAAAACCCTGAACGGCCATATATGACCAGAGGCTGAATTATGACCTTTTTGGATTTTTGAATGTTGTTGATATCGGATTCTTTGTAGCCTGATAAGCCTGCCGATCAACAGGATAGCGATTATAAACCAGATACGGAGGTCCCGGCACGTTAATTGTATTATATTCGTTTGTGAAGCAATCCATAACACGGATAGATTAATAACTATGAAAGGTGAAAAATGAAAACAAACATATTATTGGCCGTTATATTAATCGTCATAGGGGGCGCTGCCCTGGGTTATCAAGGGTTCTCTTATACAACCAGAGAAAAAGTCGTTGATATCGGTCCGCTGACAATGACGGCCGATAAAACACGGACCATCCCGATACCGCCCATCATTGGCGCTGTTGCTCTGGTGGGCGGTATCGCACTGCTGGTCATGGGAAGAAAGAATACCTGAGAGGAGGAGCATTTGATTCCATCCAAGGCATTGATATCGGTACATTAGGTGAACCTTGCCTTTTTCTGGGCGACTGACTGCTATAAGAACAATAATGATTTTTTAACCAGGAAAAACACCATGAAATCAAGCACACGAGAAAATGCAGAAGGCACCCTGCACAAAGTTAAAGGAAAGATCAAAGAGACTGTTGGGAAATTAGTGGGGAATTCTGACCTGGAAACCAAAGGTAAAATTGAGAAAATTCAGGGAAAAATTCAGAAAAAACGCGGCCGGCTCAAGGACTTCGTTGGGAAGTAAACATGAACGCCTGTCAAAAAAAAATTGATGGCGTTAACAAAAGGAGGGTACCATGCTTTGGACTATATTTGTGATTCTACTGATTTTGTGGGCGATGGGACTGTTGACCGGTTACACGTTGGGCGGCATCATTCATGCTCTGCTGGTGGTCGCCATCATTGTGATCCTGATCCAGGTGATTCAAGGACGAAGACGGATGTAACCCGTCCGACCTTTGCCGGACAAGACGGGTTATTAAAAAAACAGGTTGGCATGAAAAAGATTGAATTCATGG
>JAIVHE010000173.1 GCA_020201255.1 Desulfobacteraceae bacterium | reverse complement strand
TTGGCAATCTCAATTTCCTTTTGCAACAGCATCAATACCCGCTTCATGCGCTCAATCACTGATTCTGTTTCCAGAATTTCCTGGAGCACATCCCCGGATGCCGTGGTGATGCCGGCGGCAAAATCGGCCAATGGAGACGGCTGGTCCGGACTGAACCGTCCCAGGTATTGTTTGAGTTCTTCAGAATACAAGGGATTGAGAGACAGCAACTGCTTGATGGAACTGATAATGGATATGGCATAGGCCTTGAGCTTATCCTCCTCCTCGTTCAAGGGTTTGAAATATTCCACCTGGACCACAAAAGGGGGCTTGTCAGACAAAAACTTTTTTATCTTGAACCGCTCCAGTCCCTGGGCTATGAACTGGATATTGTCTTCCACATCCACCATGTTGAGCATCCGCACCACACATCCCACCTCAGGAAAGTCCTCTTTATAGACATACTTTCCTTTCACTTCCGATAGATAGCTGAGTCCCAGCAGGTTGTGGGAATCACTGGCCGCTTTGGCAAGGGTTGTTTCCCACCGCTGTTTGCTCACCACCAGGGGCTGGACCTGGGCCGGCAGGTGGGGACGGCCGGTAATGGGAACCAGGTAGAGTATATCGGGTTTATGATTCTGGCGCACGAGCTGGCCCCCGGTTTTTTCTTTCTTATCGGTACCCGTGTATTCATTTTCATCATCACCATCTACAATCTCAGGGGTAATGGTTGTATTGTCATCAGTCATATATTCACCTCAGCTATGCGTTGGGGTTTGCAATCAATAATGACTATACTATAATATTGTTTTTTCCCATGACAACCCACAAAAGCAAAATCCATACCATGGATATGCTCTGTGGTTATACCATGCCGCCCGTCACCCGATCCCGGACATATAGTAACCCCAGTGCCGGGCGGCATGGACAAAGAATTTACGACATGATCCAGGTGGCGGTCTGGAAAAACGCGATGGACACCCCAAGGGCCAGCAAGGTGTTGAACGCCATGGAAAAAGCCCCCCATTTCCATGATCCGGCTTCTTTGGCAATGCAGACCACGGCAACAAAACAAGGAGAGTAAAAAATGGTGAACAGAATCAGGCTGAAGGCGGTGATGGGCCCCCATCCCGGGGCAGACTGCAGCCGCTCAGACAAGGACCCGGCATCCTCTGGGTCCACATCTCCCAGAGAATAGGCGGTTCCCAGGGTGGACACCACTACCTCTTTGGCGGCAAATCCCCCCACCAGGGCGATATTGGTCTGCCAGTCAAACCCTGCCAGGCGGGTCACAGGTTCCATGGCCTTTCCCATGCGGCCGGCAATGGAATGCTGCAGGGCTGCGGAAGCCGGATTCAAAGGATCTTCACCCGGTTTTTGCGCGGCTGCCTGCGGGGCGCCTGCCAGGGCAGGATCAGCCGATTTTGCAGTGTCCAGCTGGGGAAAGGTCATCATGGCCCACAGGATAATAGAAATCCCCAGAATAACGGTACCTGCTTTTTTGATATACTGCCAGGTCCGTTCCCAGGTATGGATGGCCAGACCCTTGAAGGTGGGCAGCCGGTAGGGCGGCAGTTCCATGACAAAGGGGGTTGCCGGACCCTGTATGACCGTGGACCGCAGCAGCTTGGCCACCAGCAGGGCCCCCACCCAGGAAATCAGGGTGATGATAAGCATGACCCGGGCCTGGTTCTCACTGAAAAATGCCGCCACCAGCAGGGCGTACACCGGCAGTTTTGCTCCGCAGTTCATGAAGGGTACGGTGAGCAGGGTGGCCAGCCGTTCCTTGGGAGACTTGAGGGTCCTGGCTGCCATTACACCGGGTACGGCGCAGCCCCCGGCGATTCCGCCGGAAACGATAAAGGCCATGACCGAGGCTCCATGAAGGCCGAACAGCCGGAAAACCCGGTCGAGCATGAATGCCATCCGGGCCAGATACCCGGTATCCTCAAGAAAGGATATCCCCAAAAACATGAACATGATCAACGGCACAAATCCCAATACCCCGCCGACCCCGTCAATAATGCCGGAAATCACAAGGGATTTGAGCAGTCCATCAAAAAGCAGGCCCTCCACCCTGCCCGCAAGCCAGCCGAAAAAATCCTCACACCATCCCACGGGCACCGCACTGTAGGCAAAGGTGAACTGGTACAATCCCATGAGCACGGCCACCATGAGCATGGGACCCAAAAACCGGTGGGTGACGATTTTGTCTATTTTATCAGAGGTTTCCATCCGGTTTTTGTCCCGGGTACAGGTCATCACCCCCTGCTTGAGGATGGATGTAATGAACCCGTAGCGCTGATCTGCGATCATACCTTCGGGGTGGGTGTCCAGGGTGGTATCCAGGTGATGGGTCAATTTCTGCGACACAGATGACAGCCAGGTATCCATCTGTGGATTCTGTTCTTTTCCCATTTCCAGGACCTGTACATCATTTTCCAGGTATTTTAGTGCCACCCACCGGGGAAGGTATCGATCGGTCAAAAAATGTTCAGAAGAGATCTTTTCCACCATCTCATCCAGGGCTTCGTCAATGTCCCGACCATAGGAAATCTGCAAGGGTTCGGGCCTGGTTTCGGCATGGTCTGCCACTGTTTTGAGCAGATCCTCTCTTGGATGCATCCACGATGTTGACCACCATGGCGGGCTGTTCCTTGACGATAAAATCTCTGGCCACCACCTCTTCTAAGGAATAGGCACTCAACGAATAAGTACCCGGCAGATCCACCACATGAAATTCATTGCTGCCGGATACACATATGCCCTGTTTTTTTTCCACGGTCACCCCGGGATAATTGCCCACGTGCTGTCTGGCACCGGTGAGCACATTGAACAAGGTTGTTTTGCCGGAATTGGGGTTGCCGGCCAGCGCTATGGCGATACCCATTTTACGTCACCTCCACAAGAATATGATCCGCTTCATTGTTACGCAGGGTCAGGGTGAATCCCATGATCCGCAAAGATACCGGATCATATAGCGGGGCTTTGCCCTGGATTCGGATCTCTTTGCCCGGAACCAGACCCATGTCCCGAAGCCTTGTGCCCAGTTCGCCTCTGGCCTTGATACTTGCAATGGTGCCGGTTTGATTGATCTGCATCTGTCTCAATGAAATATTTGGCATTGGGTTTCTCCTTTGTGTGAATACATATACATGATATGGGGGTTGTTCTCTTTGGTTTTAAAGTTTTATATAGCTAACTTTACATTTAGTCAACAACATTATTGAAATTATATTAAAATATTTATTTGACTTACTATATCAATAAGATATAAAAAGAACAGACAAACAAAATGGAGGAAGTCATGGAAAAGACCATCACCCTTTCCGAAAGCCTGGAAGATTATCTGGAAACCATACTGGATTTGCAGACCAGAAACACGGTGGCCCGGTCCAAGGATATTGCGGCAAAACTCAATATCAAGAGAGGGTCTGTGACCGGGATGCTCAAAAAACTGGCTGCCCAGAACCTGATCAATTACGAGCCCTATGGATATGTGACCCTGACCCCGGAAGGGGAAAAAATTGCAAAAAAAATTGAACACCGCCATATAGTGCTCAAGGATTTTCTGTTCCGGATACTTTCCGTGGATGAAGACCGGGCAGATGAAACCGCCTGCCGCATGGAACATGCCATGGACACCCA
>JAIVHE010000485.1 GCA_020201255.1 Desulfobacteraceae bacterium | reverse complement strand
GTCTTTCAAAGCCAGTTCTTCAGGTGAAGGAAGAAAATCGGAAATGACCTTTACCTTGCCAATTGGCTCATCTGTGTATTTTATTTGGGAAAAAGAAACACCATGCTTTTCTTGATTAAGCCCGTCTTTATTGGAATCCCACTCAAAATCAGATCGTTTATTCATAGATTTACAATACGCTCGGAAAGGTATTTTGTCAATATGATAATATGGCTATTTATATGGTTTTATACCCATCATGTTTAACGCAATGGCTGACAAAAATTACAGGCAGATCGGTTGGACAGGGCGATGGCGGTGGGGGAGACGGTGCAGGTGGTGGGGGAGACCTTATTGTCGTCATAGCCATGGGCAAACGAGACCGCAGCCATGTTTGCAAAATCGCTGCAAAATGATAGCTTTCTGTTACAGATTCAGTCATTTGATGCCCGCATACATGAAGGACTGCACAAACTGGCGCTGAAACAGCAGAAAGGCGATGAGCAGCGGGGCAACGGAGAGCAGGGTGGCTGCGGATACAATGGACCAGTTCACCCCGGATTCCGGGGCTCCGAAAATGCCCAGACCCACGGTCAGGGGGCGGGTTTCCACGGAATTGGTGATGATCAGGGGCCACAAAAAATTGTTCCAGTGGTGGCTCACCGATACCAGGGCATAGGCCAGATAGGTGGGCCGGGCCAGGGGGACATACACCCGCCACAAGACCCCCATGGTGCCGCACCCTTCCAGGCGGGCCGCGTCTTCCAGTTCCCTGGGGGTGGACTTGAATGCCTGGCGCAGCAAAAAAATACCAAAGGCACTGGCCATATAGGGCAGACCGATGCCGGTGATGGTGTCCACCAGCCGGAAACGGGAAAGGGTGACGTAATTTTCCACAATGAGGATTTCCGGCGTGATCATCAGTTGGATCAGCATCAGGGCAAACACTACCTTGTGACCGGGAAAAGCAAACCGGGCAAATCCATAAGCAGCAAGGGTACACAAAACCAGCTGGCAGGACAAAATCAGGGTCACCAGGACCAGGGTGTTGAAGGCATACCGCAGAAAAGGAGCCTGGGACAGGGCTTCCTTGAAATTGTCCAGGGTAAGGGGGGCACTGAAACTGAAATTGACGGCATAGGCCCCGGGGTGGAATGCGGCCCAGAAAGCATATATCAGCGGTGAAATCCATATGATGGCCAGCAGCCATGCAGCGACAGGTTCCAGATAATTGGTGAAGACGTCCATCCATTTTTTCATCGGTAATGCACCCGTTTGTCGAGGATAAAAAACTGGCCCAGCGCCAGGACCGCCAGCAGCACCAGCAATACCACAGTGAGGGCGGCAGCATAATGGGTTTCAAAATAGGAAAAAGCAGTTTCAAAAATATAATACAGCAGCAGGTTGCTGGCATTGTCCGGTCCTCCCTTGGTGAGAACAAACAGGTGATCCACCAGTTTAAAGGAGTTGAGCACCGCATTGATGAGCACAAACAACGTGGTGGGCATGAGCAGCGGAAACATGATCCGCCGAAAATAATACCACCGGCCGGCACCTTCCAGACGGGCCGCCTCTCTGAACTCCGGCGGGATGTTCTGGATGGCGGCCAGGTAGAAGATCATGAAAAATCCCGCCTCTTTCCACACGGTCATCACCATGATGGCCGGCAGTACCGTGGCCGGGTCTCCCAGCCAGTTGTGTCCGGAAAATCCCATCCATACGGCGATCTGGTCGATGAAGCCGATATCCGGGGTGTAGAAGAACAGCCAGATGTTGGCCACGGCGATCATGGGCAGAATGGTGGGGGTGAAATAGGCCATGCGCACCAAAGAACGACCGGGCAGAGACCGGTTCACCAGAAGGGCCATGACGATGGCCAGGGCGATGGATGTGGGGATGGTGCCCAGGGCGAACCACAGATTGTTGGTCAACACTTTCCAGAATATCGGATCCTGGAACATCTGCTGGTAGTTTTCCAGACCGGTGAACCGGGAGGGCCGGATGGCCGTTCCCTTGGAAAACAACGATTTTATCACCGTGGAAACGGTGGGATAATGGGTAAAGGCGATGAGCAGAATCGCCGCCGGCATCACCAGAAGCCAGGCATGCACATGATTTTTGGATGGCAGCTGCATAGGGCCTTTTTTGGTACAAAAAACCATTATGTACAGGGATCGGTACATATGCCGATCCCTGTACGCGCAATATAATGGGGGTGGGTTACCGGTATGGTTTCAGCAGGCGGTCGGCCTGATTCTGGGCCTCCGTCAGGGCGTCGACCGGCGTTTTGGCGCCGGTCAGGGCCGCCTGGATGGCATCATCCAGGGATTTTCTGATCCGGCCTGTCTGATATGTGGACAGTTCTGCGGTGGCATGGACCAGCTGGTCCCTGGCCACGGCTGCGTAGGGGAAATCTTTGACATAGGCGGTGAGGGCCGGGGTTTCATAAGCGGCCGGGCTGACCCCCATATAGCCGGTTTTCATGGACCATTTGGCTGAATTTTCCGGGCTGGTCATGAATTTTATCAGCTGCATGGCAGCCCTGCGTTCATCCGGTGAGGTCTGCTTGAAGATATAAAAATTACCGCCTCCGGTGGGGGTGCCGCGCCGTTTGCTGGCCGGCAGCATGGCCACTCCGAAATCAAATGCAGCATTGTCCTTTACAGCCGTCAGATTGCCGGTTGGAAAACAGCACGGACAGCTGGGCCGGCTGACCGCTCTTGAGGGCGGCCATGGCCTTGATGCGTGCATCGTTGTAATTTCCGGCATAAATGGCCTTGACTTTGATGCCGGGATTCTGTGCCATGAAATCATCCACCATGCCGTCAATCACCTGGGTCAACGGCCCACCCACAGCGATAGGATAATACATGGTAAGTTCGGTGGAACCTGCTGTGCCAACGCCTGCCATCAGGCTGATGGACAGCACCATTGCCAACACCATCTGCTTCATTTTTCGGTACATTCCGTTTTCTCCTTACATTTTATGTTGTTTATATCAAAGCCGTCAGTACTCAGCTAACCGCTAACAGCTTTCATGTTGTGCCCGCCAGGGCATGGGTGTGATTATGCCTGACATCGGTTACCGCTTTCATCAAACAGACAAACAGCCCCGGAAGGCCAGCTGACATGGCTCCGATCACCCGGTTTCCAGGCATGTGCGCTGCCGGTCCTGGCAAACAGAATCTGGCGGTCCATCCGGATGCGAAGAATGGTATCCGATCCCAGGTAGTCTACTGCGATAATTTCTCCCGGCAGGCCGGCAGATCCTACCTGTACATGCTCCGGCCGTATACCCAAAACGCCCGGGAAATTATATGCTCGGGCATTCTTTTTCGGGGGATTGTCTGCCAGGGCCATGTCGGCCTCTCCAGGGTCCAGGGTCAGCAGGTTCATGGGCGGTGATCCCATGAACCGTGCCGCAATCCACCTGGTCATGGGTGACATAGATCATGGTCAGACCGATCTTTTTTTGCAGGGTCCGGATCTCGTCACGCATATCGGCCCGGAGTTTGGCATCCAGGTTGGACAATGGTTCATCCATGAGACATACCTGCCTGCGGGACACGATGGACCGGGCCAGAGCCACCCGCTGGCGCTGGCCTCCGGACAACTGGGACGGCCGGCGGTCCAGCAGATCCTGGAGCCCCACCATGCGGGCAGCCTCCAGGAGACGTTCCTGCTGCCGGGCTTTGGGCACCCGCCGGACCTTGAGTCCGAAAACAATGTTCTCCCGGACACTGAGATGGGGAAACAGGGCATAGGATTGAAATACCATGGAAACCCCACGCCGGGCCGCATCCACATGGGTGATCTCTTTTCCGCCGATGTGAACCGTTCCCGAGGTGGCGGTTTCCAGGCCGGCGATCAGCCGAAGCACCGTGGATTTACCGCAGCCCGATGGGCCCAGCAGCACGGTCAGGCTTTTTTCGGGAACCGTGAACGACACCTTGTCCACCCCGACAACGTCCCCCCATGCTTTGGTCAGTCCATGAATATCAATGTGGCTCAAGGGTTTTCTCCATTGCAGACGATCAACCGGGCACCGGATTTGTGAATCATTTCGCAAATGGCCGGCGGAGGGGTGCGGTCACAGAAGACCATACTGGCTTCCCGGATATGCCCGCCCCGGACATGGGCACGCCGGTTGAACTTTGAATGGTCCAGCACCAGAAATATCTCCCGGCTGTTCTGCCGGATGATCTGCCGGGCCTGCACCTCTTCTTCATAAAAATCCAGCAGGGTGCCGTCTTCGTCCACCCCGGCCACGCCATAGATGCCGATATCCACTTTATAGGCCTGGAACAGCTCCACTGTGCCCACACCGAGGATGTCCTGCTCTTCGTTGCGCAGGCGGCCCCCGGCAATGGTGACTTCAAAGCCGGGATTGGCGCAGGCCAGCAAGGCCAAATTGAGGTTGTTGGTGAAGATCCGCAGGTGATCATGATCCAGCAGGGCCCTGCAGATGATTTCAGGGGTTGTGCCGATGCTGAAGGCCACAGATACCCCGTTGGGCACATGCCGGGCCACCTCCAGAGCAATGGCCTGTTTTTCGTCGTGCTGCAGCACCTGCCGCCATGCATAGGCGGTGTTGCCAGCCATGTTCAAGCGCTGGATGCCGCCCCTGACCCGCCGGGCCATGCCCCGTTCGCACAGGCTGTTCAGGTCCCGCCGGATGGTCTGTTCCGCCACATCAAACTGTGCTGCAAGTTGTGCAACACCCACAAAATCCTGCTGCCGGATCATTTCCATAATCTGGGCCTGACGTTCGGACAGGGGCATGATTCTGCTGGAAAACCCATTGGTTTGCCGGGGAATGCGCAATTGAACTTCCTCCCGCTTCATTTGGTGTGTTAACAGATACCTTTTTTATAAATTAGGCTTGTTTGCGCATTGTTACCCCAAAATGAGTATTGTATGAAAATTCAAATGAAAATTTTTCAGGCAACTGCATCCCGTGACAGAATGGCAGGAAATGATCAGAATATCCAAAAAGAAGATCTCTTAACGCATTTTTAAAAAAAACCTAATAAAAACCAAATATGCGCGCTGTATTTTTAAATGTAGAAAAATGAAGTGCCCAGTGTTTGTGGATTTTGAACCAGGGATTTTGACAATTGAATTGCGGGAGCGGTGTTAGCCATGTATTTTGTTCATGATATTCCGGGAAGACTTCGCGTAAAGATCGATTACCTTAGAAACCATCCTGAACGGCTCAAGGAAATCCGTACGCTGCTGGATGTTCCCGGTGTTTTCCGGGTGAAAAGCAATCCCATGACCGGCAGTACCGTGGTTGAATATGATGCTGATGTGGTAAATTCCGGCCATCTGTTGGTTATCCTGAAAACAAATGGGTATGCCATTGATCTGGAAAAAAATGCCATCGACCGGAAAATCAGGGAAACCCATGAAAAAATGGCGATGAAGGTCAGCAAGGCAGCTGTTTCATGGCTTGCCGGCAGGGTACTGGA
>JAIVHE010000484.1 GCA_020201255.1 Desulfobacteraceae bacterium | reverse complement strand
CCAGCAGATGAATACGGATGTGACAGCCAATAACCTGGCCAACGCAAGCACCACGGGCTTTAAAAAATCCCGGGCCAATTTTGAAGATCTCATGTACAGAACCCTTTTGATCGCGGGCCAGACAACCCCGGGCGGGGGGCAGGTGCCCACAGGCATCCAGGTGGGCATGGGGGTGAAACCCTCATCCGTGCAAAAGGTGTTTACCCAGGGGGATTTTGTCCAGACCGATAACCAGCTGGATTTTGTTATCCAGGGCCGCGGTTTTTTCCGGGTGACCCATGGGGATGAGGACCTGTATACCAGGGCAGGCAATTTTACCCTGGACAGTGACGGATTCATCACCACGCCGGCAGGGGACAGGCTCCAGCCGGAAATCGCCGTTCCCATCGAAGCCACCACCATCACGCTGCAGAATGACGGTACGCTCACGATTTTCGGGGACGAAGAAGATATCCTGGCCACCGAAGAGGTGCTGGTTACCACTTTTGCCAATCCGGCAGGGCTTGTGGCGGTGGGCAACAATCTTTTACGGCCCTCGGAAGGATCAGGCGACCCCATAGAAGTTGTGCCCGGTGAAGAAGGTACCGGCACCACTGTCAACAATTATCTGGAGTTATCCAATGTGAGTGTGGTGGAGGAAATGGTATCTTTGATCGTGGGCCAGCGTGCCTATGAAGCCAATTCAAAATCAGTGCAGACAGCTGACAGCATGCTGAGCACGGCCAACGGGTTGAAACGGTAAACCTTCATGAGAACCGGCATTTTCCATAAATACAGGGTGATCCGCACCTGTGTCGTATTGGCAGGGGTCCTTGCCTTGTGGGCTGTCACACCTGCTTTGGGTCAGCAGAACATCCTGATCCAGGTGAAACAAAATACCCTGGTGCACCATGATGTCATTTGTTTAGGAGAAATTGCCGATATCCAGGCCGATGATTTTTTACGTAATGCCCTGGCAAAAATAGAGTTGGGCCGCTCCCCCAGGCCCGGGGACCTTTCCCAGCTGGATAAACAGCGGATTATCACCCTGATCCAGTCCCAGTCATATCTTTCGCCGGGTCAGGTGACATTGGAATCACCGGATCACATATATGTCAAGCGGGCAAGCCAGACCATTGACCGGCAGCGGATTCAATCCGAGGTGGACCAGATCCTTTCCGATCGGTTCAAAGACCGGCAGTACACGATATCCGGTCTTACGATCAGGGGGTTGAAAACCTACCCCGCAGGTGAGATCAAACTGACACCGGATGTCCGCAACCTGGTAAACCGGAACGGCCGGTTATCGGTGTATCTGGATGTCTGGGTCAACAATGAAAAACAGAACCGCCTGGCTGTATCCGGTACCCTGGAAGTGTTGTTACCGGTTGTGTGTGCCGAAAAAAATCTGGGCCGGGGAGAAAAAATATCGGTGTCGGATGTAGTGGTGAAAAAAAAGAATCTGTTTGATCTGGACAAGGGATTTGTGACCAGACCCGAAGAAATAGAAGGCATGGCTTTGCGCACTGATCTTGACAAGGGACAGGTGCTGACGATGAGAATGCTGGAAAAAGCGCCCGTGATCCGCAAGGGCGATATCATTTCCCTGGTGGCAAAAAAAGGCGGCATGGTCATTGTGACATCCGGTATCTCACAGGAGGACGGGTATCTGAATACTGCCATTTCTGTGGAAAACAGCACCTCCGGCCGGCAGGTCAGGGGGCTTGTAAAGAGCAAAACCCGGGTGCAGGTGTTGTATTAGGCACGCAAAAAAAGCCTGACCCTTTTCATTATCGCTGAAGTTTGAAAGTTGCGTCAGGCAGATAATCTGCTGCAAAGCGGTATAAGAAACAAGAGAGAAAAAAAGAGAGAAGAGGGTATGCAAAAGAATGCTGTTCAGGAGAAGGAAGAGAAGATGAAACGTACAATGATGGTAAAAACAAGACGGTCCAGGTCATTTGTATGGCGGTCCAGATCATTTCCATGGCGGTCCAGATCATATGCATGGATGGTGCCGGCCCTTTTGGTCCTGGGAATTGTCCTGGCCGGATGTGCGGGCAAATCCGCAGACAGTACCGCGGATATGGCCATACCTGCGGGAACAAGCACGGCCCCGGCTGTTGCAGATTATACACCCAATAATGCAGAAGAAGGATCTTTGTGGACCGATGCAAAAGGGTCCATGTTCGAGGATACCAAAGCCAATTATGTGGGGGATACGGTGATTGTGGATATTGTGGAAAATGCTTCCTCCAGAATGGATGTCAACACCGAGACCAGCCGGAATACGCGTATGCGTGTCGGGGTACCCACGTTAAATGCCTTTGGATATAAAACCAATCTGGGAGGAGGCGATGGTGCCAATTTGATCGGTACGGATTTTTCCAATGATTTTCAAGGCGAAGCCGAAAGTGACAGAAGCGGCCAGGTAACGTCCAACCGGGTGCAGTCCACGTTTCTGGCTGATTCCCGCATTGAATACTATGGCAAAGGAGCTTTGGCTGACAAGCAGCAACCCGGGTGGGGAAACCGTCTGATTGACAACTTATGGCCTTTTTAGCGGTTAGCGGTTAGCTTTTAGCTGTTAGCTGTTAGCGTTTAGCTGTTAGCTGATGGTTGATGGCTTTTATATAAAGTTGTCATTGTTGGAATTGGGTTTGGTTCGGGCATATTCGAGCTGTTTTGGTGGGCCAGTATTTTTTTGGAGAAAATCATGCATAACAAAAAAAAAGATTGGTTGTGGTGGGGGGTCTGTCTTGTTTTTTTGACGGGTCTTGTGGGGATATCCACGGATGCGGCCGCCGCAAGGATCAAGGATCTGGCCGCCATCAAAGGGATCCGGTCCAATCAGATCACCGGATACGGCCTGGTGGTGGGGCTTAATGGTACCGGTGACAAGGACAAGGTCAGTTTTACCCGCCAGGCTTTGGCCAATATGATGGAAAAAATGAACGTCTATGTGGACCAGAACGAGTTACAGGTGAAAAATGTGGCCGCTGTCATGGTAACCGCCTCCATACCCGCTTTTTCCAGAATCGGGGACCGCATCGATATCATGGTGTCTTCTTTGGGGGATGCCCAGAGCCTGAAAGGCGGCATGCTGCTCATGACCCCGCTCAAAGGGGTGGACGGCCGGGTATATGCCATTGCCCAGGGCGCTGTCAGTCTTTCCATCCCCAGTGATGTGGGGGACAGGGACAGCCATCTTTTGGTGGGCAGAATCGTTAACGGCGGCTCCATTGAAAGGGAAATTCCCTTTGAGCTGGACGGCAAAAAGCAGTTGACCCTGTCTTTGTTTCATCCGGATTTTACCACGGCCCGGCGCATGACAGACACCATCAACGCCGCCATCGGAGACCAGGTGGCCAAAACCATCGATGCCAGCGCCATCACCCTTACAGTGCCCGAAGATATGTGGCAGGCCCATGTGGCGGAATTTATTTCCGATATCGAGACCCTGAATGTCATTCCCGATACCATCGCCCGTGTGGTGGTGAATGAAAAAACCGGTACCGTTGTCATCGGCTCTGATGTCTCCATCTCCCATGTGGCCATTGCCCACGGCAATTTATCAGTCACCATCAATGAAGGCCAGGAGGATGAGCAAGAGGAAAGTGTGATGAACCTGCCGGCAAATGTTACCATAGGAGAGCTGGTGCGGGGCCTTAACGCATTAGGGGTCAAACCACGGGATCTTATCGGTATTCTTCAGAGCATGAAAGCGGCCGGGGCCCTTCAGGCGGAACTGGAGATTATTTAGGGGTAAGAAAGCGGTTAGTGGTTAGCGGTTAGCTATTAGCGGTTAGCTGTTAGCGGTTAGCTTTTAGCTGTTGGTCGGTAGTTACCAGCAGGGGAGAATTTGTAATTGTTTGCTGGAAGATGATAACTGAGGGCTGGTGGCGGATGGCTTTCAGATAAACCAGAATGATCTTGAAAAGGGAATTAGGATGAAAACTGATATTATCAATCAGAATCTGTTGCAGCAGCAGATGGAAACTGTTGGAGAAAAGACCCGCAGCTCCAAAAAAGAAACAGAACGGAAAGAAACATGTAATATGGCACAAAATATCATCGTATGGGGAAAATTTTTCCCCATGGATGTTCAGCAAGGTCTGTTTTATGCCGATGCATTAAATGAGGAGACGCAATATGGACATGACGTTTGAAAATCTATCAAAGATACTTGCCGGAAAGCTGGCTTTGTACCAGAGTCTTACACAGCTGCTGGAAGATGAAAAAAAGTATATCATTGCTATGGATATAGACGGGCTGTGGGATGCGGTCAATCGGAAAAACAACCTGGCAGCAGCCATCCAGTCGATCAAAGAGCAATTGACAGACCAGGCAACATCCGGTGACGCAACCAAATCCGGTGACACAACTACATCCGGTGATGCAACCAAATCCGGTGCCGTAACTATGGGTGACGGCACGATAACAAAAATGATTGCCCGCGCGCCCCTGCCCCTGGATCAGAAAACCGCATTAAAAACATACCATTGCCGCATTGATGCCTGTAAAAGAGAAATCGCAGTAAAGGCTGCCCAGAACAAACAATATCTTACCCAGTATCTGTCAGTCATAGACGGTGTTTTTTCCACGGTGTTCAATTTTGCAACGGAAAAACAGTATTCCCATTGCGGGCGGGTGTCTCCGGCGGAAGCCCGTCCCAACCTCATCCGGACAGAGGTGTAACCATGGCCGGCATATCTTCCACCCTCAGCATTTCAAAGACCGCCATCGCCACCCAGCAGTATGGGCTGAACATCACAGGCCAGAACATTGCCAATGTCAACAACCCGGATTACAGTGTTCAGAATGCCGACCATATCAGCCGCAAGCCGTTGGCCTATGCCGGATTCCTGTTCGGAACCGGTGTGGACATGAACCAGGTGGAGCAGAGTGTGGACAAACTTCTGGAAGCCCGGCTGAACAAAGAACAGTCCACCCAGGCATCTTTTGCCGACCAGGAATCCTATATGCGGGTGCTGGAAGGGTTTTTTGATGAAAATTCCGATACCAGCATCTCCTCGGTGCTCACGGAATTCTGGAATGCCTGGCATGATATATCAGACAATCCCCAGGGATCGTCGGAACGGGTGGCGGTATTTGAAAGCGGTGCCAAACTGGCTTCCCGTCTGGAATCGTCCGTCCTGGACATGGACGGCCTGTTGATAGACGTTAATGCCGATATTCGGGGGGCGGTGCAGCAGGTCAATGAATTGACCCAAAAGATTGCAGACCTGAATCAGGATGTTTTGTCCGCCGAGATTCACAGGACCGCCAATGACCAGCGGGACCAGCGCAATGCCCTGATAAAGGAACTGGGCAAACTCGTTGATGTTCAAACCATCGAGCAGAGTAACGGCGCAATGGTTGTGAGCGCTGCCAACGGATATTCCCTTGTCAACGGTGTGGATACCTATTCGTTGTCCATCCAGTCGGACAACAGGGTTGTCTGGCAGGGATCCGCCGGCACCAAACAGGATATTACCGACAAGATCTCGGCCGGCAGAATCGGGGGC
>JAIVHE010000172.1 GCA_020201255.1 Desulfobacteraceae bacterium | reverse complement strand
AACTAACAGGAATAAATATCAGAAGTTGTCATTCAATTGCGGATTTGTCTCACATACTGCGGCAGCCATTGCACCAGGTGTCAGTTCTCATTCTTTTTATTGCTATAACCGCAAATGACGGTTGGCATATTTTTTGCTTCAACACGGACAAATCAGTTTAGAAATTTTTTCCGTAAACTTGACATCCTTTATCATTTTTTTGATCGCAGGTAAAATTTTATCCTTGTTTTGTGTGCTACTGGCCAGTTCCTGTTGTACCAGACGAGCATCGATTTGTGAAAATCTTTCTTCGAGACTGGAACATCCATTCAAGATGATTTTTAGATACTCCTCGTTTTTGAGATTCTGGACCAGCGGCGTGTTTGCCAGGATTGACTTCAGCATTCTGTTCAGAGAGGCTGTGCCCGTCTTTTTGCGACCTCGTCTTTTTTCATTGCGAAAAAATCTTTCCAGGATATTGTTTGTTCTCTGTGGCTGAACTGTTATTGTCCCCTGAGGCGTTTGTATCGCTATGGGATCGGCAAACAACTTCTCCCAATATTTATCGATCTGTTTAATCATGCCGGCATAGGTTTTCTCTCTATGCTTGTTGCGGGGCAACCATTTTCTGAAAGCAGTCACTCGTTCTTTGATGGTTTTCATATCTGAGCAATCACCATTGTCATTGATTCCATCTTTGCCGTCAGGAAGGGCGATGCGCATGGCCCCCCGGAGTTTATCGAACACGGCTGATTTTGTTTCCAGATCTTTGGCAAGATCATTGAGCCGCTGGTCTTCTGCAAAATCTGCAAGCACTTTGTAGATCTGAATAACCGGCTTTTTCGCTTTTTGTGTCATGTCGGCATCCTTGAATTTTCCCAGTATCTGATAAGCTTCCTGGAGACGACGATAAAAATCGAGATGTGGCCGGTCAAAAGGGAAGCCATATCCCCTTGATTGGCTTGGATATTCAAAAATCCACTTGATCAGCATATACACAATAATATCGGAAATGGGTTCAAAATCGATTGAATGTAAATCCCCTTGTTGAAAGATTTCAGCGATTCCGTCAATATCATGAGATTCCGGGTTGACCTTTTGTTCAAGATATCTGCCTCGTTGCTTCAGAGTGGGCCGGACTTTCAGTTTTCGCAATCGTTTGTAAAAAGCGGTATAGTCCGAAAGCAACAAGTCCTTGCCAATATCCCGCAGGAAGTGAAAATGGCAAATGTAGTCCGGCGTATCCGGAAAGACTTCCGCCACTGCATTGAGAATGCCTTTGCCCATATCGTGAACCAGTGCCCTTGGTTCACCGAACCGGTCTTTGATGTCACGGAAAAAAGGAATAAGTTGATCCTTTTTCTCTGAAGAAATTTTAACAGAGTCAAGCACCAGTTCCGAGAGACCGTCAAGGCCGCAAAACAGATTGGGGCTGTTTCCTTCGCATGTCCCGTCCACATGCAGGATATATCCGCCTCTGTCAGCGAGGTATTCTTTTAAAACCGCCTGGCTCTGGCGGTGGGCAAGGGCAAGGTAAATGATGAACTTCCGGCCCAGATAACTGACCTCCCGTTCGGAGAGGAATACATTTTTGGTTGCCAGCGCAGCCATTATCTCCTGATTGCTTCGACTGTGAACAAACAGGGAGAACCCCACTTCAACAATGATATCAAACCCGAAAGTGCAGTTTTTCGGGACAAGACTCCGGAGTAGTCCGGATTTGAATGTTCCATGCCCACGCGGACAGATCCCCACTGTCTCTTTGGCAATAAATGCTCCGATGTCATTGGTGACAACGGTTTTCGGGTCAGCGGTTTTTTGAACATGGAGCCTGAAATCGCACTCCGGACAGTCTTGATATTCCGGATAAAAATGTATCACCGGCATTTCAGGGAATAATGCCTTTGCCTGTACAGACCCTATCAACCTTGAGATGAAACCTTTCAGCAGTTTCAGGGCCTGAAATCCGGCGTTTTTTTTAAAAGGCCATGGTATGCCATAAAACCTTTGACGGCAGACAGCGTAATTTTGCTTTTTTTGATTTCCGGCAGCGCCAGCATCTCTTCTGCTGAAATTCCGTGTTGCCGGATGACAGCAACCAGAATCAGCACGGCTTCAGGATCGGAAAGGGTCACTATGGCTGACCGGGCAGCAACAGAAGTTCTTTCCTGTCGCTGCTTCTCATATACTTCATCGACATCTGAAAAATAGATGAAAACCCCATCGTGTTTTTCACGATGGATACCCGGACACTGTCGAAAATGGTGGAGAAATGACTGTGGTGAAAGGCCAAGAATCTCTCCGAGCTGTTTTCCGGAAAGACCGGCAGACGCCAGTGATACCAGATGAATGACCGTTTTTTTCAGATTGCCATGCCTGGAAAAGGCAGCATTCTTGTACCGCCACAAACCATGATCATCAAACCGGGGAATCTGCGGCAGCGTATAGTATTTGCCATTTTGATTGTAGCTTGTGAAGGCCTGCCATTGTTTGAGTTTCAATCTGGCATTCGGGACGGAACATGTGAGAAGCGATGCCAGATCTCCAATATTGAATATTTTGGCCTTTTCCAGCCGATGCCATACTGTCTTGATTTTTTCATGATCCAGTCGATCCATGCAGCACCTATTAAGTATATGTTATAGATTCAAAAAATATCATATACTTAATATAATTGCAAGAAAAAATGCCCCTTTTTCCGGGAAAAAGTTGCAGAAATTGGAAATAATCTGCTATTTTGCAGATTCATATACTTTGTAAAAGGGTAAGTGGCTGATAAGTAGCGGTTTATTTGAGTAATGATTATAGGTGCTTATTTTGATCCAACGGTCATTTGCGGTAATAGATAATTGTATACTAAAAATCATTTTCCAGCTACATTTCGGT
>JAIVHE010000171.1:1198-4811 GCA_020201255.1 Desulfobacteraceae bacterium | reverse complement strand
CCGTTGCGGTCTGTTTCCACGGCAATGATGCTGTGGCGTTTGGACCGGGAGGCGTTGTCCGGGTCTGTGAGGCAGAAAATAAGCAGAAACGTGCCTTTGGTACCGTTGCCGATCATCACCTTGGAGCCGTTGAGCACCCATTCATTGCCCTCTTTCACAGCAGTGGTGGCGGCCGCCAGGGTGTCGGACCCGGCATCCGGTTCGGTAATGGCAAATCCCATGACCCCTTCGCCGTTGAATATGGGATCCAGGAATCGTTTGCCCTGTTCATCCGTACCGAAAAGCAGAAACTCTTCCGCTCCGAATGTCAAAGAGCATAACTGCTGGCTGATGCCGGGATCCACCTTCCACAGTTCTTCGAGCACAATGGCCTGTTCCAGGTATCCCAGACCCGGCCCTCCAAATTTTTCCGGGACAAACAGCCCGATCAGTCCGAGTTCCTTTGCTTTTTTTACGATTTCGTCCGGATAGGTTTCTGTCAGATCAAGCTCCCGGCCCACAGGGGCCAGTTCTCCTCTGGCAAATTCCCTGGCTGCTTTTTGAATTGATTTCTGCTCTTTTGACAATAAAAAATCCACTGATCCGCCTCCTTGTCCATACCGTTTTTATGTCATTGTCTGTATCGTTTCTTTGCACTCCCATATCCTGCAAGGGCCTGCACCATTCCATTGCATCCATATTGCGCCCATGGCCGTTACAAGGGGATATTTCCATGCCGCCGGAAAGGTACGGGGCGTTGTTTGTTGGTGTCCAGCACCACAAGCTGTGCCACGGGCCAGGCCATCATCAGATCCACCCCCATGCCGGCACAACACATGGCCATGACCGCGCCGCCGTATTCTTTTCGCAGGGCCAGGGTGATCTTGGGCACGGTGGCTTCTGCATAGGCATACAGCATTTTGGCCCCGTGCCGGATAATGCCGGCATATTCCTGCATTACCCCGGGAAAATACCCGGGCACATCCACCAGGTTGATCAGAGGGATATTGAAGCAGTCGCAGAACCGGATGAACCGGGCTGCCTTGTCTGCGGACTGAAAATCCAGGCACCCGGCCATAACCTGCGGCTGGTTGGCCACAATGCCCACAGAACTGCCGTCCATGCGGGCAAATCCGGTGATGATGTTCTGTGCAAATTCCGGTAACACTTCTAAAAATGCGTTGTTATCCACAATTTCTTCAATCACCTTGTGCATGTCATAGGCTTTTTTGAAATCAGCGGGTACGATATCGGTGAGGGTCGTATTTTTGCGTGCCGCATCATCATCACAGGGAAATGCAGGGGGGGCCTGTTCATGGTTGACCGGCAGAAAACTGAGCAGATACCGGATAAGGCTGATACTTTGTTCCTCGGTCCGGGTGACAAAATGGGCCTGGCCGGTAATTTTGCTGTGAACACCCGTCCCCCCCAATTCTTCAAGGGTGACGGTTTCCCCTGTCACATCATGAATCACCTTGGGACCGGTGATCACCATCTGGCTTTGTTTTTCAATCATCACGATAAAATCGGTCAGGGCCGGGGAATACACCGATACCCCGGCGCACGGCCCCATGATACACGATATCTGGGGAATCACACCGGATGCGGCCGTGTTTCTGAAAAACATGCCGGCCACCCCTTTGGAAGCAAAAAAACCTTCGTGAAGCCGTCCCCCGCCGGAATCAAACAGCCCCACCACCGGGGCTTTGACTTTCAATGCCTCATCCATGATCCGGCAGATTTTCTGGCCGTGAATCGTGCCCACAGATCCGCCCAGAACCGTTACGTCCTGGGCATAGGCAAACACCAGGCGGCTGTCGATATTGCCATATCCAATGACCACACCGTCTCCGGGCACCTTTCGTTTCTCCATGCCGAATTCCATGCACTGGCTTTCCGCCAGATCATTGAGTTCAACAAAACTGTCTGCATCAAACAAAATACCCAGCCGTTCCCTGGCAGTCAGTTTTCCGGCAGCATGGTGGCGGTCCACGGATTTTTCACCACCCCCCATCCACGCTTTTTTCTGAAGAATTTTCAGCCTTTCCAGCTCTTTGTCATGTGATTTTGCAGTCATGGTATATCCTTGAAATATGAAATTAGTGGCAGCCTGCTGCTGCTGCAACAAGGCCATAAACCAATGTGCTTTACCAATATTTCCTAACAGACGGTATGATATTGTGTACTGTATACAATTATCCGGTGTCAAGCATATAATGAATTTTGTCTGTTTTCCCGGGAAAAAATCTGATACTATCCCCTATCGCAGATAACGGAGACTGGATTTTTTCATGAAAATAAAAACATCTGACCCAGACAGGATCAAACCCGCAGACATGAGAGAAACCCACCCCCTGGATGCGCTGTTTACCATGCGAAGCAAACTGCTCAAAGGCATACTCATTGCCCTGTCAATGTTGGGGCTTCCCGCACTGATCATTGCCTGCATTGAAGCAGTGAAACTCAACCAGATTACCGGTGTCATCTTATATATCGTGGTGTATCTTCTGGTGCTTACAGCCACACTGGGTTTTAACCGTCTGCCGTTTGCTTTGTGTGCCGGCGTGATGCTGGGCGGCCTGTATGTAATGGCCCTGTTCAATCTGATGCATTTTTCTTTTGCCGGGGCCGGCATCACTATTTTTGTAGCGCTCTGTGTACTGGCAACGGTGCTGCTGGGGATACGCACAGGTTTTGCTGTCGCCGGTCTGTGCCTTGTTTCTCTGGTAGGAGCCGGCATCTGTTTTGTGCATGATATTTTGCCCGTTACACCGGGAATGCCGGCCACCACGGATCAACTGATTTCCTGGATAACCGCTGCCGGGGTTTTCCTCCTCCTGTCCGGCTCTCTTATTCTGGGTGCCGGTATGCTGCAGGAACATCTGATCCACTCTGTTACAACAGTGCATCACCAGGCTGAAGAACTCACCCATGCCAATGAGCAACTGTCAACAGAGATCCAGCAGCGGACATTGGCGCAAAAAAAACGAAGGCAAAGTGACCTGCAGTTCAGAACCTTGTTTGAAGTGGCCCCGGATGCCATGTATCTTACAGATCTGGAAGGCACTTTTATAGACGGTAACAATGCTGCCGAGACACTGATGGGCATCTCCCGGGACAGGTTCATCGGAAAAAGTTTTGCAGATTTGAACATTCTGCCCCCTGAAGAACTGCCAAAGGCCATTACCCTGTTAGAAACCAACATTCAGGGAAAAATGACCGGACCGGATGAGGTTACCCTGATCACACAAAACGACAAAAAGATTGTGGTGGAAATCCGCACCTGCCCGTTTCAACTCAACGACCAACCGGTGATACTGGGAATCGCCCGGGATGTATCAGAGCGCAAACGCCTGGAAGCCCATTTCAACCAGGCCCGGAAAATGGAATCCGTGGGCAGACTGGCAGGCGGGGTGGCCCATGATTTCAACAATATGCTCAGCATCATCTTGGGTAATGCAGAACTTGCCTTGGATCAGACAGATCCCAATGATTTTCTTCATCATTCGCTCCGGGAAATTATAAAAGCCGCGCAGCATTCCGCAGATGTAACCAGCCAGTTGCTGGCTTTTGCCCGCAAGCAGACCGCTGCCCCCCAGGTGATTGATCTGAACAAAACCATTGAAACCATGCG
>JAIVHE010000171.1:0-1101 GCA_020201255.1 Desulfobacteraceae bacterium | reverse complement strand
CATGGACAAACAGACCCTGGACAACCTGTTTGAACCGTTTTTTACCACCAGGGGCGTGGGAAAGGGTACAGGCCTTGGCCTTGCCACCGTGTACGGCATTGTCAGACAGAACAATGGTTTTATCACTGTTGACAGCACCCCGGGGAGCGGCACCACGTTCAAGATATTTCTTCCCCGTATTGGGGTCAGAAGTTAACTTTTTTATCTTTTTTTACATCCATGGCATCAAATTATACTCCGCTGCTCCAAATATAACTCCGTTGCTCCGAAAATAGGTAAAAAAATTACCTTCTGACCCCCAGTACCAGCGATTTAATTTTTTCCCGACTTTGCACCAGATCATCGGTGTCGGCAGAAAATATTTCAAAGGTGATGGTATCATCGTAACCGGCCTTTGTAAGGGCTGCAATACAGGTGTCAAAATCAATATTGCCCTTTCCTACGGCAACATGGTCATCATACTTTCCAAAATTGTCGCTGATATGGACATGGCTGATGCGGTCGGGAAATCTGTGGATAAATTCCACCAGCTTTGACTGGCCGGGGTCTCCGATATTGGCATGGCCGGTATCCAACGTCATTTTGAGATCCTTGAACTCCTTGAAAAGAGCGTCAAACTGATCCGGGTCAAAAAAGATGTGGTAGGCGGGAAACATGTTTTCAAAACACAGGGTTATTTTCAGGGCCGCTGCCTTTTCCACAATGGTCCGCAGACTTTGCAGGGCATATTCTTTTGCAATGTCCAGAACAAATGCCCCCATGCCGGTGATAAATCCCGGATGCAGCACCGCTTTTTTCGCACCAATGCCTGCGGCTGCATCCAGAGAATGCAGCATTTCCGAAAGCGATGCCTCGCGGATACCGGGTGAGAGATCCGCTGTATACACAAAGGACGGCAGGTGACACACCACGGGCAGACCCGCTTTTTCCAGGGCTGTGATGATTTGTTTTTCCATGTCACGTACCCTGGCCCAGTGGCCCCGGGGCGGATCCATGGACAGTTCAAAAAAATCAAACCCCAGATCCGACACTTTTTGTATTTCAGCTATCACCGGTTTGATGGGAAAGCTTGCAGCCCCGTATTTCATATATCCCCCATAG
>JAIVHE010000170.1 GCA_020201255.1 Desulfobacteraceae bacterium | reverse complement strand
CGGCTGCCGCCTGGACGGATGGAATGATCATTTTGATTATGCCCGATGGCAAAAGGCCTTTGACCAGACCGGCATTGATCCTGATTTTTACACCTCCCGGCACCGGACAAAAGACGAACCCCTACCCTGGGACCACATTGCCACCGGAGTGTCACAACAGTATCTGAAAAATGAGTGGGAAAACGCTGCAAAACAGGCATTGACCCTGGATTGCCGGGACCAGGACTGCACCGGATGCGGGGTCTGTGACTTCAAACAGATCCGCCCCATTCTCCACAACCGTCCGGTCACCCCGGATATGCACCCGACCCCATCGGTCCGGCTTTCGGATGAGGCTTTTGCCCGGTACAAGGTCTGGTTCTCAAAGCTGAATGATGCGCGGTTTTTCGGTCACCTGGAACTGGCCACCATTGTCCAGCGGGCAGTGAAACGGGCCGGGCTGACGGTAAAATACTCCAAAGGATTCAACCCCTCCATGCGGCTTGCCTTTGACACTGCTCTGCCGGTGGGTATGGAAAGCGAATCGGAAATCTTTTATATTTTCCTTGACCGAAAACTTGCCCCCAAAGAGATCACACAGTCCCTGAACCGCCAGCTGCCAACAGGATTGACCGTTACAGGTTGCAGCCTTGCCGCCAAAGATTTCACAGAAAATGACCAGACCTGCCGTTATCTGGTGCGGCTTTTTACATTCTGCCCGGACCCAGGGGCGGTGGAACGATTTATGGCCAAAGAGGAATTTATGGTTGAAGATCTGTCCAAAAAAGGTAAGATCAGGAAAACCGATTTGCGGCAAGCGGTCGCAGCCATAGCCCATAGAACCTCCGATACCCTTGAAATGACCATGCAGCCTTACAACGGCAGGCATATCCGTCCCACTGCCATATTACAACAATGCTTTGGTCTTTCTGAAGAAGCCATGGGCCGGACACGGATCAAAAAACTGAGCCAAGGATAACCCCATGTTAAAAGAGCTTGTTGTGAATGCAGCCCCCCATGAAACCCGTGTGGCTCTGCTGGAAAACGGAAATATTGTGGAAGTGTTCATTGAAAGAGAAGATGAAACCAGCATTGCCGGCAACATATACAAAGGCCGGGTCCAGCGGGTGCTTCCCGGTATGCAGGCAGCGTTCGTGGACATCGGGTTTGACCAGGCCGCCTTTATCCATGTGGATGATGTGCTGGACACGGAAAGCCACAAAATGTACCGCAAATTTGAACAGGACCAGGACGTGGAACCGGAAGCAGACGGGGAGGATGATGAGAATAACTCCATGGAAAAGCAGGCATGGAAGCCTTCTTCACATCCGGACTGCAATATTGAAGACCTGCTCACCGAAGGCCGGGAAATCCTGGTTCAGGTGTCCAAATCCTCCATCGGTACCAAAGGCCCCCGGGTCACCACCCATATTTCCCTGGCCGGCCGCTACATGGTACTGATGCCCACGGTGGACCATATCGGCATCTCCAAACGCATTGAAGAGGAAACCGAAAGAAGCCGTCTGCGGGAACTTTTGCTGTCCATCCGTAAAAATGATTTCGGGTATATTTTCAGGACCCAGTCCCAGGGGGTGAATGAGGCCACCATTAAAAAGGAAATCGATTTTCTCACCAAAACCTGGGAAGACGTCCAGAACCGCAACCGTATCGGTGCGGCCCCTTCTCTGGTATACAAGGATCTCACTGTCACCTTCCGGGCGGTACGGGATCTTCTGGCCAGTGAGGCGGACAAATTGATCATTGATTCTCCGGTGGAATATGAGCGGGTCCAGCAGTTTTTGCAAAAACTTTTGCCGGATGTACATCTGCATGTGGAACTGTATCAGGGACGTGAATCCATTTTTGATGCCTACAATATCGAGGGAGATGTGGCCCGGGCGTTGAAAAAAAAAGTATGGCTCAAATCAGGGGGATACATTGTTATCGAGCAGACCGAAGCCCTGGTGGCCATTGATGTGAATACCGGCCGGTATGTGGGCAAGCACAATTTTGATGAAACCATACTAAAAACCAACCTGGAAGCGGTCAAGGAAATTGCCTACCAGATCCGGCTGCGCAATATCGGGGGTATCATCATCATTGATTTCATTGACATGAAAAAAGATTCCCACAAGGAAAAAGTGATGTCCCAGATCAATGAGGCCATGAAAAAAGACAAAAGCCAGACCAATATCCTGCCCCTGACCGAGCTGGGCCTGGTCCAGATGACCCGCAAGCGTATCCGGCGTAATTTGACCCGGACCCTTTGTGAGCCCTGTTTTTATTGCAACGGCAACGGCCATCTGCTGTCCAAAAAATCCATCTGCCACAAAATTTACCGGGACCTGGTCTCCGAGGCCGGGGATATCATGGGCAACCGGTTCACGGTAAAAGTTCATCCGGAAATTGCCCAGCTGCTCCATGGCGGAGAAAAACATTTGATCACCTCTCTGGAAACCCAGTTTTCCAAACCCATTGCCATTTACCCGGAACCCCATTACCACCTGGAAGAATACCATATTTTTGAATCCCTGGTGAAATGATGATTTCCATTGTTGACTTTTTTACCAGAAAAAAATATTATATTGTGTTCATTATAATTTGTTGATGAATCCAGATAATAACCAAAACTCAAGTGTAAGGATTGTAATTTTATGAAAAGAACATTTCAGCCCAGCAACCGGAAAAGGACCAGAAAACACGGATTTCTCAAAAGAATGTCCACCCCGGGCGGAAAACGTATCATCCGGGCCAGGCGGGCAAAAGGCAGAAAAAGACTGGCATTGTAAAAAGGGTTTGATTGAAGGATTTTTCTTTACCCAAAGAGGTGCGGCTCCGGAAAAGGGCCCAATTTGTAACGCTTTCGAAACAAGGGAAACCGATCTATTCGGG
>JAIVHE010000169.1 GCA_020201255.1 Desulfobacteraceae bacterium | reverse complement strand
GGAACACTGTGTCTGTGACATTGCGGTTTTGTGCAATCAGTCGGATTCCGCCGTGTCTCATCAGCTGCGGATCTTGCAGACTATGAAAATTGTAAAGAACAGAAGAGAAGGCAAAATCATGTATTACTCGATCAATGATGATCATGTGGTACACAGTTGATAAGGATAGGGCGAAATGAGTATTGTGTATGATATATTGACGGCATCAGGCATTTGCTGTTCGTCTATCTGAGGCGCTTTCCGATGGAGAAGGCATCTCCGATTTTGCTGCCGACACTGAAATACGCCTTTTCAGCGGTGGCATAAAGAATCGGCCGCACTTTCTCGATCACAGGCAATCCGTTTTCCGCCAAAACGGATTCATCCGCCTTGATGTCAACAATTTCACCGACAAACTGGGTGTGCAGCCCGATCTCCAGGGTGTGTATCAATTTGCATTCCAGAACCAGGGGAAATTCCTTGACATAGGGCGCATTGACCTGATCACTTTTGACCGGGGTCAGGCCGGCGGCTTTGAATTTGTCCTCGGTTTTTCCGGATGCCATGCCCAGATAATCGGCGGCTTCCACAAATGTTTCTGAAGGGATGCTCAGCGTATAGGCGCCGCTGTCAACAATACACTGGTAGCTGTAGGTCGCTTTTCGCAAAGACACGGTCACGCACGGCGGGCTGGAACAGCAGATCCCGCCCCAGGCCGCAGTCATGGCATTGGGTTTGCCGTCCTTGTCATAGGTTCCCACGATCAGCACCGGTGTGGGATATAAAATGGTTTTTGCGCCGATGGATTTTTTCATACTGCACCTTCCTTTTTTTATTTTTTCAGTTCCCCGCAAAAGACATTCAAGAGACCGGTCATGCTTCCCCTCCGAACCCTTCTGTTATCCCACTCAGGCAAGCGGGGGAGTTGGTGGTGGAAGCGTCCCCTTCTCGAAGGCTTCCCGAGCCTTTTTTACAGGTATGCGGGTTTCACAAGGGACACCCACTTGGCAGAGACCGCAGCCGTAGCCTTCATAATTGTATGTTTTTTTTATATACTCGCTGGAAGCGATCAGATGCTGGCGGCAGGTTTCTTTGTCGTGGCCGGCAGTAGTAAGCGCCCGTACCGGACAACGGTCAATACATTTGCCACAGGAGCCGTCAACAAAAAAAGAGCACCAGGCGCGGTGGTTATTATAAAACCTGATCGAAGGGGTTACCTGTATTTTTGCCACAACGGATCCGGCTCTCATGGCTTTCCCTTTAGGGGTGATAAGCCCGTCGCAAAGTCCAAACGTACCAAGACCGGCAGCATAGGCTGCGTGGCGTTCAGACCAGGATGACGCATACCCGTAATTTTTAGAGTTCACCCAGGCCCAATTGGGTGCAAGCATGGGTGCCACTGATGGATAACCCGCATCGGTTAGAGTCCTGGCAACATGTGTTCTGAGTCCGGCATTGCATTTTTCCCCTTCAATGCGAACCCTGGCCCAATCCTGAGCGGGGAATTTTCTTGCTTTGCGGTTCATATCCCGCACGGCTTTCCGCTGGGGCAAAATCCAGGATATAACTGTGAGATCTTCCGGAGTTGCGTTGTTTCCCGGGTGAAATTGATTATAGATTTCCAATGGTGTCCAGTGAAAAGGACCAATGTACTCCTTGAATTCTTGAAACAGGGGATCAGCCCCTGAGGCAAACCCTACCAATGCCTCTTCCCAAGCCGGTTCTCCGTGTTCATTTTGTAGATTGTTAAGGGGGGATTTGGTTAAGAAATTTTCAATTAGTCCGGTGATCCAGGCAGCTGGGTTTTTTTTTGTCATGAACACTCTCCTGATTATAATATCTTCTAAATAGCACAAATCCTCAAGTATTAACCCTACCGCGGTATGCAGGGCCTTGTAAGCGTTGAACCTGGACATTCATATTTAACAGTTCCACCGGATTGCCAAATTGGGTATAGATGGCAACGTCGGCAGCATCTCTGCCAAAAGCAATCGCGATACGCCCCCCTTTCAGATCGGGTCGTGTCGGATCGAATGTGTACCACCGATTTCCAACATATGCCTCGAACCAGGCGTGCAGATCCATCGGTTCAAGCGTTTCAAGGTAACCCACTACCATGCGGGCAGGTATTGACAGTGCCCGGCAACAAGCGATACCCAAATGGGCCATGTCCCGGCAGACTCCGTGTCCAAGCTGGTTTACCTCAGAGGCACTTATTATCTGCTGTCCGAGACCTGGCGTATACCGTATCGAATCGCGGATATAATTAACGATGGCATGGCATTGATCGTATCCGGCAGCCCGGCCTGTCGTGACTGATGCAGCCATCTCCGTAAAACGATCCGATTCACAATAACGGCTTGGATACAGGAAAGGCAGAACTTCATCCGGTAGGTGCTGGACTTCGATAAACGGTGCGCCAGGGGCCGTGTCGGATGCTTCCACAGTTTCGATATCAACGGATGTACTAACTGAAAAATGCCCGGCTGGCGCAACCAATCGTTGACACAGATTGCCGAACGAATCTGTGAACTCTAACGCCGGTACACTGGGCGATAAAATATACTCTTCGCGTGCAATCCACTGATGCCAACCACTACGGGGGCGAAGCATCAGTAAAAACGGGGTTGGCACCGAAGAGTGAAATTCAAGAAGACAGGCTGCGTTTAACCACATGATGCTCCTTTACAACCAATACCCTTGTAGATTCTTCCCTTTCGGGTGTTACCATATTCAGATCAACTTCCTGAGTCATTGGATCTTCATCTCTCAGTTGAATGACCATATCAAGTTTTGAACAGTATGGGTATCATAAATTTTTTCAGCTTCAGAAAACTCATGCAGGGATGATTATCGTTGAACCGGATGAACCTGCGCATCACCTTTTTATATTTT
>JAIVHE010000483.1 GCA_020201255.1 Desulfobacteraceae bacterium | reverse complement strand
CAGGCCCGCTCGCGTTTGGAAAAATATGGGCCCAACCGGATTGAAGCAGCCAAACAGCGGTCCACCTGGCAGATTTTGACTGCCCAGATCAAGAATCTCATTGTATTGCTTCTGGCTGTGGCTGCAGGGATATCTTTCATTCTCGGGCAGTTTTTGGAAGGGATCGCCATTCTGGTGGCTTTGGTCGTCAATGTGGTCATCGGGTTCGGCACTGAGCTGCGGGCCGCACGCTCGATGGAAGCATTGCAGCAGATGACCAGAAGGCATGCCAAGGTGCTGCGCCAGTCAGAGATCCAGAAAATCGATGCTGCCAAACTGGTTCCCGGAGACATTGTGGTTCTGGAAGGCGGGGATATGGTCCCGGCAGACCTGCGGCTGATCGAGGCCAACCGGATCAAAGCCGATGAATCCGCCCTGACCGGAGAGTCTGTGCCGGTGGACAAGGATGTGGCAGCCCTGGCCGAAGACACCCCCCTTGCAGAGCGGAACAACATGCTTTTCAACGGCACCGCCCTGACCCGGGGATCAGGCAGAGGCGTGGTGGTAGCCACCGGCATGTCCACCCAGCTGGGGCATATTTCACGGCTGGCCGAGGGCGCGCAGGAAGAAGCCCTGACACCGCTGGAAAAGCGGCTGAACAGCCTGGGGCAGAAACTGATCTGGGTCACCCTGGGTATTGCCGTACTGATAGGGGTGACCGGCGTGTTGGCCGGCAAAGATCTGGTGGTGATTTTCAAAACATCTGTCGCACTGGCAGTTGCCGCCATTCCAGAGGGGCTGCCCATCGTGGCCACCATTGCTCTGGCCAGGGGGATGTGATCAACCCTGGTTCTGGTGGATTCACAAGAGGTGATGCAGGTCAGGTGGGACCCGGAACAAGACCCGCCGTTTTCTGTTGGAAAAGAGGCAAAAACCGATGATTCCCTGAACAACCATATAACTGATACATTGACCATCGGTATGTTGTGCAGCAATGCCCAGCTGTCCGAAGACGGGGAGGGCGTGGGTGATCCCATGGAACTTGCCCTGCTTCAGGCCGGGCAGACGCTTGGGCTGCAGCGGGATGATCTGCTGGAATCCTATCCGGAAAAAAAAGAAGAGGCCTTCCGTCCTGAGACAAAAATGATGGCCACCTGGCATGACTGGAATCAGGACAAGATGGTGGCGGTAAAAGGCGCGCCTGAAGCCGTACTTGAATCATCCAGCCAGGTGTTGACAACAAATGGGCAAACCTGGGAATTGGATAAAACATTGTATGAAAAACTGCTGCAGGCAAATGAAGCACTGGCGGATGAAGGGCTCAGGGTATTGGGCATTGCCCGCAGATCCACCGATGCAGTACAAAAAGATCCTTATACTTCTTTGACGTTCATGGGGTTTGTGGGACTTTTGGATCCACCGCGCAAAAACATCCAGAAAGTCATTGACAAACTCAAGCAGGCCGGGGTGCGGGTGGTCATGGTGACCGGAGACCATCCGGGGACTGCGTCCGCCATTGCACAAAAACTGCACCTGCCCGGGGATGGGGAAGCAGTGACACATGGGGATACGCTCAAGTCCACGGAAGACTACACATCAAAAGAACGTCACAATCTCCTGAAATCTTCTGTTTTTGCGCGCATCTCCCCGGAGCAGAAACTCAATCTTGTTTCTCTGTTCCAGGCTGACGGGTCTGTGGTGGCCATGACAGGGGACGGGGTGAATGATGCCCCGGCCCTGACCAAGGCTGATATCGGCGTGGCCATGGGTCGACGCGGTACCCAGGTGGCCCGGGAGGCGGCAGACATTGTGCTCAAGGATGACAATTTTGCCACCATCGCCCTGGCCATGGAACAGGGCCGGGTCATATTCAGCAATATTCGCAAGTTTATTGTTTTTCTGCTTTCCGGTAACGTGGGTGCCATTCTGATCGTTGGTCTGGCCATGCTTTTCGGCAGTATATTACCGCTTTTGCCGTTGCAGATTCTGTACTTGAACATGATCAGTGATGTATTCCCGGCCCTGGCACTGGGCGTGGGCAAAGGAGAGCCCACGGTGATGGACAGGCCGCCAAGGCCCTCCAGCGAACCGGTTGTGACCAGAGCCCTCTGGATGACCATTTTCGGGTATGGCTTGCTCATTGCCGGAACAGCGCTTACCGGTTTCTGGATATCTTTGGAAAAAATGTCTTTGTCCGGGGAACGCGCCGTGACCATCACTTTTTTGATCCTGGCGTTCACCAGAACCTGGCATGTGTTCAACATGCGTGATGCCGGATCCGGTGTGATCTTCAACGATGTGACACGCAATCTTTTTGTCTGGGGTGCTGTGTTTTTAAGCATCGTGCTCCTGGTTTTTGCGGTGTACTTTCCGCCGTTGTCCCAAGTGTTGACCATGGTTGTGCCCACACCCTTCCAGTGGCTGTTTATCCTCGGCATGAGCCTGATTCCACTGGTGGTTGTCCAGATTGTGAAACAAGTGGCACCGCACCGAAAATTCTGATCCAAACCTTAGGAAACGGTACACACAATGCTCCATACAGCTGTAACGCTTGCCATCTTCGGCCTGGTGATCGGGGCTAATAATCTGACCGTTGCCCTGGCATTAGGGGCCATTGGTCAACGCAGGAACCAGGGGCGGATTTTATTGGTTTTTGGGGGATTTGAGTTCTCTGTGCCGCTGATCGGGGTATGGTTGGGCCAACAGATGTCGGACACGCTGGCTGCCCATGCTGACTGGCTTGGTCCAGTGCTGGTTGCCGTTCTTGGCATGGCCACACTTATTTCCGCACGCGGCTCATCCCGAGACCGGGAAAAGCTTGCCCGGACCGTGAGCAGTTGGCGCGGTCTGATCATACTTTCAGCAGGGCTTTCAGTGGATAACCTGGTGGTGGGGTTCGGGCTTGGGTTAGGGGGTGTAAGCCCTCTGGCCCTGGCTGCCACAATCATGTGCTTTTCAGTGGTGTTTGCATGGATCGGACTTCAGTTGGGACATCTCGTAAAGCAAGATTATGAAAAGGCCGGGACTGCAGCAACCGGCCTGCTGCTGATGGTGCTGGCAGGTGCCATGCTGTTGGGCTGGATTTGAGGGTTTTCAAATGCTTATGACCGATAAAAAATCAGTTTTCAAGCGGATAAGAGGTGCCATTCAAAATCATGATGCCACTGCTCTGGCAGGTATTTTTGATGAATGCCCCTCTGCTGATATGGCAGATGTCATTGAGCATCTGGAACCTGATGAACGGGTGTTTGTTTTTACTGTTTTCACTGTTGAACAGGCAGGGGAAGTTCTGGCAGAAATTGAGCCTCCGGTACAGAAACAGATTCTGGCTGGTCTGGATAACCAGCTGGTTTCTGACATTCTTCAGCAGCTTCCTTCTGATGATGCTGTCGATATTTTGGGAAATCTTTCAGAGGAACGAACCGAAGACATTCTTGAGATGATCGGTCCTGATGGGTCCCGGGAACTTGATAAAAAATCTGTATCATGTCTGGGTGGTGGATCACCTGGACAAGCTTTCAGGTGTCTTGTCCCTCAAGGATCTGCTTGTTGAGGCGCCTGATCAAGGGATCAGAGATATCATGAACCCTGAAGTGATTTTTGTCCATGCCCAAAAGGATCAAGAGGAAGTAGCCAGATTGTTCAAAAAGCATGATCTGGTCAATATGCCTGTGGTGGATGACAGTGGTATGCTGCTGGGCCGTATTACCCATGATGATATCATCGATGTCATCGAAAAAGAGGTGGACGAAGATCTGTCTTTGATGACCGGTGTCATGGGGCAGCCAATTGCCGAAGAATCCACCCTGAAAATATCCAGGGCGCGGCTTCCTTGGCTTATAACAGGGGTAATGGGTGGTATTGTTGCAGCTGTTGTGATCAACCAGTTTGAGACAACACTGGAAAAGATCCTTGCATTGTCTTTTTTCTTTCCTGTGATCATGGGTATGGGCGGCAATACAGGGACCCAGGCAGCGACTATCGTTGTAAGGGGAATGGCCACGGGTGATATCAGTCTTATTAATATTAAAAAGCGGCTCTGGCTGGAAATGAAGGTTGCATTTGTCAACGGCATCGTCTGCGGGCTTTTTTTGGGACTGATTGTGGGTTTCTGGTTTTCCGACTATGCACTGGGAGGTGTTATGGCGCTGGCCGGGGCATTGGTTATTTTAAATTCCGGTGTTACCGGTTCTGCCGTGCCTTTTGTTTTACGAAAATGCAAGATCGATCCTGCCCTGGCTACCGGTCCGTTTATAACCACCTTGAATGATATTCTGGGTCTGCTGATTTATCTGGGACTTGTAACCCTTTTTTTGGGGGAAACCGTTTGAAAAAGGAGCTTTCCAAGGCTTTGCTTACAGAAAAATCCAATTGCTGGTGTCTTGCCCATGCGGAAAAAGCCGCTTTTTTAATTGATGGCGCTGCCTACTTTTCCGCAGTGGCCGATGCCATTGATCAGGCAAAGAAAACCATTTTTATTGCCGCATGGGATATTGACAGCCGAATACCCCTTTTGCGGGGCAGTGGGGCTTCAGATGACCGGACAGAATTTGGCGATTTTCTCAATGCCAAGGTGAAACGTACACCCGGCCTGCATGTGTATATCCTGAACTGGGATTTTCCCATGCTGTATGTGCAGGAACGTGAATGGCTCCCGATCCTGAAACTGGGATGGAAAACCCATGGGCGTATATTCTATCACCAGGATGATCAGCATCCGGTGGGGGCATCTCAGCACCAGAAACTGGTGGTGATCGACAATCAGGTGGCCTTTTGCGGGGGGCTTGATTTGACAAACAGCCGTTGGGACACACCTGAACACCGGGTGGATGATCCCCGGAGAACAACACCGGATGGGGTTGCATACCCCCCGTTTCATGACATTCAGATGGCCGTGCAGGGAGAGGCTGCTGCAAAATTGGGCCAATTGTTCACAGACCGCTGGCAATGGGCGACCGGCCATAGCATTGCAGTGCCAAAAACCGCATCTGCTTCCCCCTGGCCCGAAAACCTGCCGCCGGATCTGTTGGACATACAGATGGGAATTTCCCGGACACTGCCGGCATACAAAGGCCGCAAACAGGTACTGGAAGTGGAAACGCTTTACACAGACGGCATCAAGGCAGCAGAAAAATCCATTTATATCGAAACCCAGTATCTGACATCCGCCAAAATAGCCGGGGCGCTTGAACACAGCCTTTCACAGGAACAAGGACCTGACATCTGTATTGTTCTTCCCAGAGAATCC
>JAIVHE010000482.1 GCA_020201255.1 Desulfobacteraceae bacterium | reverse complement strand
CCGGGGCACCAGGTTGTCCAGTTTGTTTCTGGTCTTCACTGGTGTGATTCTCAACCGTTGTTTGCCTTTTGTAATTTCAATGGGAACACCTGTTTTCAGCACATCGTCAAGCAGCCTGAACATCTTCCCCCTGAATTCGGTTACCGTAATCGTTTTCATAATTCGGTTGCCTTTGCATAAAAATATGTACAGAAATAATTTTTCATATGTACATGTATAGTAAAAATTCAACCGATGAAAATCAAGTGGTTTTTTTTGCGGAAAGCACGCGAAATTGTCTGCCTCAGATTGCGAAGGTATTGTGTTGACAAAATTTGAGGATGACGGTACAAAGAATAACAGTCGTAACAAGAGCTTTGCAAGAGCATAGAAAGATATAAGGACATAGAGAGCGTACAGAGAAAAGAGGATATGAAATGACAGTCACAAAAGAACTTTTGCATGAAGCCATTGAGGGACTTGACGACGCGAACCTTGATGAGGTCTATGTGCTCATCAAGCAGTTCTCTCTCTCGTCATCGACACGGAAGAAACCGGGCTTACTCTCGAAATTGCAACGTATCCAAATTGATGGGCCGGAAGACTTTGCGGCCAATAGTGATGCGTATGTCATAGGAGAAAAGCATGCGTGACGAAAAGGTGTCACGTGTGTTAACCTTTGATCGGCATTTTGCACAAGCCGGTTTTACGGTATTAATGCGTGAAAATCCATAAGCTGGAGGAATGTTGCTGAGTCGCTTCCGTTTTTTGCCTGAAAAACCCGGAATCCAGCGCAGGCTGCCAGGTATGATCTCAACCAGTGAATGCCATTTGGATAAATTCTTGTAAATACCGGTATCCACAGGTATATTGGTTTTATGATACAGGCAACTAAAAATAGTGATATGATCCAATCGGTTGCCGGCATTGAAAACACCTGCATACAGCAGATCCGTTTGTATGAATCCCGGCTTGGAGAGTTGTCATGAAAAAACTCCCCCTGGGTATACAGAATTTTCCTGAAATCCGGAGAGACAATTACGTCTATATCGACAAGACATCGCTGGCGCTGAAAATGGCCGACTCCGGCAAATATTATTTTCTTTCCCGGCCCCGGCGGTTCGGCAAATCCCTGTTCCTGGATACGTTGAAATGCCTGTTTGAAGGCAGAAAAGAGCTGTTCAAGGACCTGTTTGTGTATGACAGATGGGACTGGGACAAAGCATATCCGGTTCGTTTTTCTCACCGGGGTGAGCAAATTCAGCAAGATGAATCTTTTTTCAGGATTAAACAACCTGACGGATATCACCCTCGATGACCGGTATGCCACCATCTGCGGCTATACCCAGGCGGATGTGGAAAACGGGTTCAAAGAACATCTGGCCCGGACCGGAGGGCCCTGTGGATCTGACGGAACTGGCAAGATGGTATAATGGGTATTTCTTTGGCGGTGAGCCGGTTTACTATCCCTATGACATCCTGCTGTTTTTTGATAAAGACGGACAATCCAAAAGTAAAAACCCGCTGGCACAGATCAAGGGAAAGCGCTACTTTGAAAAATACATGGGAGACGGAAAACAAATATTTCTCATCGGCATCGAATTTTCAAAGGAAAAACGCAACCTGACCGGGTTTGAGTGGGAACAGATATTTATCTCTTAGCATGAGATTTCCAAGTACTTTGTACGGCATCGCGCATAACCACCATCAAACCGGGCCATTGCCTCGGTGTGTAGTGTTTTAGTGCCTGTAGTATCCTTTGATGGATTTTCTGCCGGGAAGGTTGTTTAAGGCGAATGATTAAAATGCCATAATGGAATTTTTCCCGATGGACGGTAAACCCTTTATCGGTTGTGATCAAAAGACATTCAAGCTCCTGGGTTTTTCGCCATAAGACTTCATCGGTAATCCCCTGATCCTCTGTGCCACGGATATCTACTACTTCAAACCCCTGAAGTCTGAGTTCCCTTACCGTCTTCAAAGGGATATTCTCATCAACAAAAAGTTTCATATAGCGTGTTCGATGGGTGTAATCTGTTCTTCTGCAAGCGTTGCAGCATAATCCAGGCAGGCATAAACATCATCCTGTGTAAGGGATGGATAATCCTCTAAAAGTTCTTCAATTTTATCCCCGTTGGCCAGCATACGGATAATTTGATGAACCGGTATCCGGGTTCCCTTGATACATGCCTGACCGTGGCAGATGTTGGCATTTATTGTAAGATGGCTGTGCATAAAGGCTCCTTTTTCCGATTGCAAGTGTTTTTCTTTCTTTTCAAAGATGATACGGAATTTTTTCCAATTATCGAGCATCAAAAAGGATAATGCAACGCTTTTCGATATATTTACCGAGTCGGTTCCGTTTTTTGATTGAAAAACCCATTTAAGCGCTGGGAGCCAGGTATGATCTTAACCAGTGAATGCCTTTTGGATAAAATCTTGTAAATACCGATATCCAAAGGTATATTGATTTTATGATACAGGCAATAAAAAACAATAGTGACATGATCCAACCTTTTGCCGGGATCGAAAACACCTGCATACAGCAGATCCGTTTGTATGAATTCCGGCATGGAGCGTTACCATGAAAAAACTGCCCCTGGGTATACAGAATTTTCCTGAAATCCGGAGAGACAATTACGTCTATATCGACAAGACATCGCTGGCGCTGAAAATGGCCGACTCCGGCAAATACTATTTTCTTTCCCGGCCCCGGCGGTTCGGCAAATCCTTGTTTCTGGATACGTTGAAATGCCTGTTCGAAGGCAGAAAAGATCTGTTCAAGGGCCTGTTTGTATATGACAAATGGGACTGGGAAAACATCTATCCGGTCATCAAAATCAGTTTTGGCGGGGATGTATGCCAGTCTTCTGCGCATCTTGAAAAAACCATTGCCGGG
>JAIVHE010000168.1 GCA_020201255.1 Desulfobacteraceae bacterium | reverse complement strand
CCGGTACCGGGCTGGTCCAGCCGGTCCTTGACCTCGTTCCACAATCCTGCCCGGACCAGGGATTTTTCCACCAGCTCTTCTGTCTGGCTTTGGTTGGCGACCAGTCCATGAATCCGGGGACCGTAGGCCACATTGTCAAAAATGGATTTGGGAAAGGGATTGGGCTTCTGGAACACCATGCCCACCTGGGCTCTCAGGGGCACCACATCGACATCTTTGTCATAAATGTTTTTGCCTTCCAGATAGATGCTGCCTTCCACTTTGCACCCGTCAATGGTGTCATTCATGCGGTTCAGGCACCGGATAAAGGTGGATTTGCCGCAGCCTGACGGGCCGATCATGGCGATGACCTCATCGGAACCGATGTCCAGGGAAACGGCATTGATGGCCTTGGTGGCGCCGTTGTCATAGAAAACGCTCACCTCTTCACACCGCATCTTGGGATTTTCAACATTTTTTTTTCCCACGGTGCTGCGGTTTTCCTTGTCCACCAGAAGGTGACTGCGCTTTCTGCCAGGTTCGTTTTCCAATCCGGTCCGGCCTGCCGTCCTGACAGTCTTTGCCGGAGCAATCGTGTTGTCTGTATTCATGAAAGGCTTCTTTATGGTTAAAGTTTATATGAAAGCCTTCAGCCGTCAGTACTCAGCAAAAAGTTTTCATCTTTTGTTGTGCCCGCCAGAGCATGGCCTTTACTATCGGTAAAGGCGGCCTCCCAGCTGTGCCAAGGCCTTCACCGTCGCATACTATAGTGTATCTGTATTAGCGATTCTTTATTATTATGTTAAAAAACTGTTAGGACTTTTCCAAACCGTTTGCTCAGGCATCTGAAACCGGTTTCAGTTTTTTTTTGGCCCTGGCCCAGGCAATGCGCATGCCGATGTAAATAAGGATGAACGGGGCGACAAAGTTCAATTCCAGCCCTCCGGCCCAGGCCGGCATGGTGAAGCTGATATCTTTGAACCGTTCGTCCAGCCAGGCCACGGCAAAAAATGCCGGCCACAGAGCGGCCATGCCCATGGCCATGAGCAGGAAAAAAGATTTGCCATAGGCCTCGTTGGCCAGCTTGTTGATGCCTTTATAGGCTTTTTCATCTCCGGCCTGTTTGGCTTTCATGGATTGTTCATGATAATACATGGTGTCATCCAGGTTGGTGGAAACGGCAGACCGGTTGATCCGGCCGGCAATGGCCATGGTGATTTCTCCAATGAGCACGGCCCATGCCGCCAGGCAGAAAGTACCCACCCACCAGCCTGCCATGGGGTTGTCAAACAGCCGGTAGGGATAAATCAGCACCGGATCAATGAAATTCAGTATACCCTGTATGGAATCCATATATTTTTAACATAATTTACGGTGAAGTTACTTGTTAATCTGGTTCCGGCGTGTCCGGGGGTGGTGGCTTTTCAGGCAATTCATTTGCGTTGCTGTCTGGTTTGGTGCCGGGCATGTGCCCGGCGCGTGCGCTTTCATATGGAAAAAAACGGGTGAACAGAAATCCGCCGGCGGCCAATCCCTGATCACCCGTTGAAACATGCCGCATACCCTTTACATTTCAGGCATACGCAGATACCTTACCACTAAAACGGCGGCAGCAGGCTGAATCCCAGAAACCCTTTGGACGTATATCGGATACCCACGTAAAAGGCAAGAACGATAAAGATCCATTTCAGCATTTTTTCCGGGATAAATTTGGAAGTGCGGGGGCCGAGCATGGAGCCGATGAAAATACCGATGAGCTCAACACCTATGAATCCCCAGGCAATGACCACGCCTTTGCCCACCATATAGGAAAAGATGGATACGATCATGCCTATCAGCACGACCAGGGCCGAGGTGCCGGCCACCAGGAACATGGGAAGGCCTGCCACGGAGGTCAGAAACGGTACAAAGAGAAACCCGCCGCCAATACCCAGAAACGAGGCAAGGGCTGCGATCACGATACCGCCGATCATGGGGACATAGGCTTTGAACGAAAATTCCTGCCCGTAAAAGGTAAACCGGATATTGCCGATCTTAAAGGCCATGCCCCAGCCTATCAGCACCAGAATATAGGCGATCCACCTGGCTACAGGAATCAGGTTGATCCACAAGGCGGACAGCACCACCAGGCCCACGGCCACCCACATGAAAGTCCAGGACCCCTCGATGACCTTGACGCCCTGCTCCGAGGTGTCGCTTTTTTCTTTGGCTGCTTTTTCAAATGCCTGGGCTGCTGCCTTGGCCTGTTTTTTACCGGCCGACCCTTTCGGTGTCATTTCATAAATCAGAAAAAATCCCAGCACAAACACGATCAGTCCGAAAAATCCAATGTAGTCTTTCAGAGAGATTTTGCCGGCGGTCAGTTCCGGTATGAGCCAGGAACCGCCAACCCCTCCGATGGCCAGACAGACACCCAGGGGAAGCACCAGACGTCCCATGCGGTAATAGTTCAAAGAGGAGATCAGCCCGCTGATTCCCACCAGCCACTGGTTGGAATGGCTGTCTTCATTTTGTCGGACATGCCCGGCGTGGTAAGCTCTGAACCTGTCTGGGCCATTGCCAATGCCACAAAAGAGAACACAATCATCAGCGCGGTTGCAAGATAAAACCTGGTTCGGTTCACCATCATTTTCCCTCCTTTGGTTGATACATACAAAAAAATACATTTGGTTTGAAACGCGGATACAGTTTTTTTGTAAGCCGGTTCATTACATTTACATTGTTGGATATATTCAGCAATATTAATGCCATTGTACCCCAGGGCGTGGCAATATTTTCTAACTATCCAGTTTTACAGAAACTTTCTAATAAAAAAACAAATGGTTGATACGGTCTGTGCGTTCATGAACAGGGGGCAGTGCAATAAAATATATGCGGCGCATACATTATATTGCATTAAAAGATTGGCTACCGAAAATCTTCCGGATCGATGCCGAACCGCTTCATGATCTGCTGCAGTGCCTGGCGGTCCAGGCCGCATTGTCTGGCTGCCCGGGTGATATTGCCGCTGCTCCTGGACAGCATGGCACCCACATAATCATGGTTGAACCGGGTGAGCATGGTTTCCTTGGCCTCTTTATAAGGCATATCCATGATACGGCCTTCCAGGCCGGTATCAGGGCAGACATCGGGGTCTGTTTTGGAAACAGGGATATCAGGTCTGCGGATCACCGCGTCTCTGGCATAAAGGATACCCTGGACCAGGACGTTTTCCAATTCCCGGACATTTCCCTTCCATGGATGTTTCAAGAGCAGGTCCATGACCTTTTCGGAAATGGTCTTTAACGGTTTGTTCAGTTTTTTGCAGTTTTTGGCCACCAGGTGTTCTGCCAGCAGCGGAATGTCTTCAATGCGGTCCCGCAGGGGCGGCAGTTCAATGGAGATGACCGACAACCGGTAGAAAAGATCTTCCCTAAACGCTTTTTGGGCAATTTTTTGGGTAAGGTCCTGGTTGGTGGAGGCAAGGATGCGTACATCCACTTTCTGAACCTTTGTATCACCTAAGGGTTTGACCTCTTTTTCCTGTATCACTCGCAACAGCTTGGTCTGGATGGACAGACCGATATCCCCGATTTCATCTAAAAAAATCGTGCCTTTGTCTGCTTCCTGGAACAATCCGTTTTTGTCCTGATACGCGCTGGTAAAAGCCCCTTTTTTATGGCCGAACAGCTCGCTTTCCAGGATATGCTCCGGAATGGTTGGGCAGTTCACCGGAACAAATGCGGCTTTACTGCGCTGGCTGCGGCGGTGAATGGAGCGTGCGGTCAGGTCCTTGCCGGTGCCCGACTCCCCTGTGATGAGTACGGTGACATCGGAACCGGCGACCAGATCGATTTTTTCAAACACTTTTTCCATGGCAGGGCTGCGGCCCACCAGCGGGGAAAAGTCTTTGTCCCTGGCCTTGAGCAGTTGTTTGTTTTCCAAAAGCAGCCGGCTGCGCTCTAAGGCCTTTCGGATTTTGAAAATGATTTCGTCCTGTTCAAAGGGTTTGGCAATGAAATCATAGGCCCCGCTTTTAATGGCAAAGACGGCAGAATCGATATTGCCGAATGCCGTGAGCATCACCACCGTGAGATCCGGATACCGGGTTTTGATCTGTTCCAGCAAGGCAAATCCGTCCATGCCCGGCATGCGGATATCACATATTACCAGGTCCCAGGCACCCTGTTCCAGGATGTTCAAGGCCATTTCTCCGGAAAACGCCATGGAAACCGTGCAGTCAATTTCTGATTCCAGGGTGCGTTTCAGCAGACGGGTCATGTCTTTTTCATCATCCACTGCCAGAATA
>JAIVHE010000312.1 GCA_020201255.1 Desulfobacteraceae bacterium | reverse complement strand
TGCGGAAAAAACCGCACGTAAACATCGGCACCATTGGTCATATCGACCATGGTAAGACAACGTTGACTGCCGCAATTACCAAGCATGCCGCACTCAAAGGGTTTGGCACTTATATTCCGTTTGATGAGATCGACAAGGCACCGGAAGAAAGAGAACGTGGTATTACCATTGCCACGGCCCATGTGGAATATGAAACAGGTCCCCGTCACTACGCCCATGTGGACTGTCCGGGCCATGCCGACTATATCAAGAATATGATCACAGGCGCGGCCCAGATGGATGGTGCCATTCTGGTTGTTTCCGCTGATGACGGTCCCATGCCCCAGACCAGAGAGCACATTCTTCTTGCCCGTCAGGTGGGGGTTCCCAAAATTGTCGTGTTTTTGAACAAATGTGACATGGTGGATGATGAAGAGCTGATCGAACTGGTGGAACTGGAGCTCCAGGAACTGCTGGATTCCTATGAATTTTCCGGTGATGAAACCCCCATTATCCGTGGGTCTGCATTAAAGGCACTGGAAAGCGATGATCCGGACAGTGACGATGCAAAACCCATTTTTGAACTGTTGAATGTGCTGGATTCCTATGTACCGGAACCGGAACGGGATATGGACAAACCGTTTTTGATGCCCATCGAGGATGTGTTTTCCATTTCCGGCCGCGGTACGGTTGTAACCGGCCGAATCGACCGTGGTGTTGTCAAGACCGGAGATGAAATCGAGCTGGTGGGTATCAGGGATACCGCCAAGACCGTGTGTACTGGTGTTGAAATGTTCAGAAAGCTGCTGGATGAAGGCCAGGCCGGCGACAATGTGGGTCTTTTGCTCCGGGGTACCAAACGGGATCAGGTGGAAAGGGGCCAGGTGGTTGCCAAACCCGGTACCATTACCCCCCATACAAAGTTCAAGGCGGAAATGTATGCATTGAGCAAGGAAGAAGGCGGTCGTCATACCCCGTTTTTCAGTGGATACAGGCCCCAGTTTTTCTTTAGAACCACCGATGTGACAGGTGTTCTGACCCTTGAAGAAGGGGTGGAAATGATTATGCCCGGCGATAATGCCACCATCAATGTGGAACTTATTTCCCCCATTGCCATGGAAAAGGAACTGCGCTTTGCAGTGCGTGAAGGCGGGCGTACAGTGGGTGCCGGCGTTATTGCTGAAATTATAGAATAAGCCTAAGAAAGAACGCTATCATGTTGAAAACAAAAATTAGGATTCGGCTCAAGGCCTACGACCACAAGCTGCTTGACCAGTCAACAATGGATATTGTTGATACGGCAAGGAAGACCGGCGCCAGAATTGTGGGGCCGGTTCCCCTTCCCACACGTATCAATAAATTTACAGTTCTGCGTTCCCCCCATGTGGACAAAAAATCACGGGAGCAGTTTGAAATCAGAACCCACAAAAGAATGATGGATATTATAGAGCCGACGCAGCAGACAGTTGATGCCCTGATGAAGCTGGATCTTTCACCGGGCGTTGATGTGGAAATTAAATTATAGTGTGATAACAGGAACCAAAAATGAACGGAATGATTGGAAAAAAAATCGGGATGACCAGTGCGTTTACTCCGGATGGGAGACTCGTTCCTGTTACCGTGGTGCAGGTTGGCCCCTGTGTGGTAACACAGGTGAAAACCAGGGAAAATGACGGCTATACAGCACTCCAGCTAGGTTTTGATGAAGCGCCGGTAAAACAGTTGACCAAGCCCGTTGCAGGTCACTTGAAAAAAGCGGGTGACAAGGGATTCAGGGTGTTAAAAGAATTTCGCACCCGTGCTGTTGATGGTATTGAGCCGGGAGCGGTGTTGAATCTTGACATGTTTGCCATCGGTGAAAAGGTGACGGTGGCCGGTACTTCTAAAGGGCGCGGCTTCCAGGGAACCATCAAGCGGCACGGGTTCAGCCGGGGTCCGGAAACCCATGGAAACAGAAACCACAGAAAACCCGGATCCATCGGTAACAGTGCCTGGCCTGCAAAGGTTATCAAGGGCAAACGTATGCCCGGTCACATGGGTGTTGACAGAGAAACCGTCAAGAATCTGACCATTGTGGATATAAAGCACAAAGACAATCTGCTGTTGCTGAGAGGAGCCGTTCCCGGCCCCAAAACAGGGATTGTCGAAATACATAAAACGGACAAGTAACACAATTTTTACTCAACTGCCTGCTCTATGACAGAAGCGGCGGTTTGACAAGTGCGGCCATGGGTATTGCAAAACGTATCGCAGTGATGCATGGCTGATCAAAATTTAAGAGGAAGAATATGGCTGCTGTAGATGTATTAAACAGTGCAGGTGAAAAGGTGTCTGAAACCCAGCTTCCTGATGAAATATTCAGTGTTCCGGTCAAGACAAGTGTTCTTCACGAAGTGGTAAGATCCCAGCTCGCTTCCAGGCGGGAAGGGACAGCTGCATCTAAGACACGGAGCATGGTGAAAGGAAGCACAAAAAAATTGTTCAGGCAGAAAGGCACCGGCAATGCACGGGCCGGAAGTGTCAAGTCTCCCTTGAGAAAAGGCGGCGGGGTTATCTTTGGCCCTTCTCCAAGATCTTTTGCCTTCAAGGTTCCCAAAAAAGTAAAAAGACTGGCATTACGGATGGCCTTGAGCAGTAAACACGAAGACAAAAACCTGTTTGTGATCGATAACCTTACACTGGACGAAATCAAAACCAAGATGCTGGCCTCTGTTCTGGGTGCAATGCAACTCAATGATCTCCTTATTGTCTCGGATGCACAGGATACCAATTTGGAATTGTCATCCAGAAACATTCCTGATGTAAAAGTGATCAAGACCGCAGGTCTGAATGTATATGATATTTTGAAATATAAAAATCTTCTGCTGGTTGAATCCACCATTCAAAATATCAAAGGGAGGTTGGGCTAAGATGAAACAATATGATATCATCAGAGGACCTGTTGTTACGGAAAAAACAACCCTTCAAAAAGAATTGAACAACCAGGTGACACTGCGGGTGGATACACGTGCGAACCGGTTGGAAATCAAGGACGCTGTTGAAAAAAGCTTCAATACCAAAGTAAAACAGGTCAGAACCGTTCAGGTGAAAGGCAAAGTAAAACAGCGGGGCAGAATTATCGGCAAGCGGAAAGACTGGAAAAAGGCAATTATTACGCTGATGCCAGGACAAAGAATCGATTTTTTTGAGGGCGTGTAAAGAGGTATATTTATGTCAACAATTATAAAGACAAAACCGACATCTCCCGGAAGACGGTCCCAGGAATACCTTTCTTTTGAAGAGATTACCAAGTCAACGCCTGAAAGGCGGCTGACCAAAAAACTCAACAAAAATGCCGGCCGTAATACCCACGGAAGAATCACAAGCAAACACAGGGGCGGTGGGACCAAAAAGCAGTACCGTATTATTGATTTCAAGCGGGACAAAAACGGTATTCCTGCCAAGGTGTCTGCCATTGAATATGACCCCAACAGAAGCGCAAGAATTGCTTTGCTTGTCTATGCAGACGGTGAAAAACGGTATATTCTGGCTCCCCTTGATGTGAAGGTGGGCGATATTCTGGAAACCGGTCCGGATGCAGATATCAAACCCGGCAACTGCGTGCCCCTGGAAAAAATTCCCACCGGTACCAGGATCCACAACATTGAGTTGAAGCAGGACAAAGGCGGACAGATTGTGCGAAGCGCCGGTGCCTATGCCCGGCTCATGGCAAAAGAAGGCAGTTATGCCCAGGTGCTGCTCCCTTCGGGTGAAGTCCGCATGATCCATGTGAAATGTAAAGCCACTGTGGGCAGGGTGGGCAACGAAAAACATGCCGATGTCAGCCTGGGAAAAGCCGGCCGTAGCAGGTGGCTGGGCAGAAGACCCTCGGTACGGGGTGTTGCCATGAACCCGGTTGATCATCCCATGGGCGGTGGTGAAGGCCGGTCATCCGGCGGTCGTCAGCCCTGCAGTCCCTGGGGATTGCCCAGTAAAGGCAAGCGGACCAGGAATAATACGAGAACTGATCAATATATCGTTAAAAGAAGAGCTAAGAGAAAATAATAGGTGAAAAATTATGCCACGATCATTGAAAAAAGGACCATATATTGCACCTGCGCTTTTAAAGAAAGTTTTGGACGCAAGAAAAGCCAACAGCAATAAAGTAATAAAGACCTGGTCAAGACGGTCAACCATTTTACCGGAAATGGTCGGAATTACCTTTGCCGTTCACAATGGTAAAAAATTCATCCCTGTGTTTGTTTCAGAAAATATGGTTGGTCACAAGCTTGGTGAATTTTCACCTACAAGAACATTTTGGGGTCATGCCGGAGACAAAAAGGCCAGACGGTAATCTGTAACTGTGCATTGATTAAAGGATTAGGTGTGACATGGAAGTAAAGGCAAGTACAAAATACGCAAGGATTTCCCCGTTTAAGCTTCGGTTGCCCATCAGCGAAGTGAAAGGGAAAAGCGCTGAGCAGGCGCTTACGCTGTTAAAGTTTATGCCGTTGAAGGCTGCCGGCATTATATATAAAACATTGGAGTCTGCCGTAGCCAATGCAGCGCATAACAACGAGCTGGACGTGGATAAACTCGTCGTAAAAAATATTATTGTTGATCACGGGCCCTCGTTGAAACGGTTTCGGCCGAGAGCCAGGGGAAGAGCCAGCAGGATTTTGAAACGCACCAGTCATTTAACTGTAATAGTCGATCAAACCGACTAAGAGGAGGAACTCAGCTTGGGCCAGAAAGTACACCCTATCGGATTAAGATTAGGCATCATACGGACATGGGACTCCAAATGGTATGCAGACAAAGAATATGCAGAATTTGTCGAAGAGGATTTTAAAGTTCGCAAATTTCTCAAAAAGAAACTGTACCATGCGGGTATCTCAAAAATTGAAATCGAACGTTTTTCCAAGCAGATAAGGCTGCGGGTTTTTGCTGCCAGACCCGGTATCATCATCGGCAAAAAAGGATCTGAGATCGCTTTGCTCAAAAAAGAGCTTGAAAAGATTCTCAAACCTGCTGTGCTCATTGATATCAAAGAGGTGAGACGGCCTGAAATTGATGCGCAGCTGGTGGCAGAGAACATCGCCCAGCAGCTTGAACGGCGGATTGCCTTCAGACGGGCCATGAAAAGAAGTGTTACCTCAGCCATGCGGTTTGGTGCCAAAGGCATCAAGATCATCTGCTCCGGCCGTCTTGGGGGTGCTGAAATGGCCCGGACAGAATGGTATAAAGAAGGACGGATCCCTTTGCATACATTGCGGGCTGATGTGGATTACGGCTTTATTGAAGCCAAGACTACTTACGGCACCATCGGCATCAAGACCTTTATTTTTAAAGGCGAGGTGGTACGTCCGGGTGAACAGGCATTGGCGACAATTTAGAGGCAATTTAGGAGAACAAGCAAATGCTCAGTCCAAAAAATGTAAAATTTCGCAAACAGTTCCGGGGCAGAACCAAAGGCACACCCTCCAGGGGGAACACCTTGAGTTTTGGTGATTTCGGACTCCAGGCCGTGGAATGCGGATATGTGAATGCAAGACAGATAGAGGCGGCAAGGATCGCTTTGACCAGACATGCAAAAAGATCCGGCAAAAGCTGGATCCGGTTTTTTCCCGACAAACCGGTTACCAAAAAACCGGCGGAAGTCCGGATGGGTAAGGGTAAGGGGGCCACAGATGCATGGGTTGCCCGGGTAAAGCCCGGCAAAATTCTGTATGAAATGGAAGGTGTAACCAGGGAGACGGCCAAAGAGGCGCTTCGGCTTGCGGCCCGGAAACTTTCCGTAAAAACCAGATTTGTGGAGAGGAATTAGTCATGTTACCGACCAGTGAAATTAAAGAAATGGGTGCTGACCAGATGAAAGGCAAACTCACTGAACTCAAAAAGGAGCTTTTCAACCTTCGCTTTCAGAATGATGTTGGACAGCTGGAGAATACGGCAAAATTATCGGAAGTCAGAAAAGACATTGCCAGGCTCTATACGGTTTCCAACCAAATGAATGTGAACATGGGTTGAAAGTGATTGATATGGAAAATATGCACAAAGGCAAAAAAAAGGAACTGAACGGACTGATCATATCCGACAAAATGGATAAGTCGGTCATCGTCCAGGTGGAGCGTTTTATACAACACAAAATGTATAAAAAATTTATCAAACAATACAAAAAATACCATGCCCATGATGAGACAAATGAATGCAGGATCGGTGATGCGGTGAGAATTATTGAAACCCGGCCGTTAAGCAAGCTCAAGCGATTCAGGGTGACAAAGATTGTCAAAAAAGCCGTTTAATTGGAGGAGTTGAAAAATGATTCAGACTGAAACAAGACTGACGGTTGCTGACAACTCCGGTGCGAAGGAATTGTATTGCATCAAGGTGTTGGGTGGCTCCAAAAGAAGATATGCCAGCATCGGTGATATCATCATGGTATCTGTCAAGGAAGCTATTCCCAATGCCAAGGTGAGAAAAGGGGATATTGTGCCTGCAGTCATCGTCAGAACCAAAAAAGAGATTTCCCGGCCTGATGGGTCAGCCATCCGGTTTGATGATAATTCAGCCGTGGTCCTGACAAAGAATAATGAACCGTTGGGAACGCGTATCTTTGGTCCGGTGGCAAGGGAGTTGAGGGCAAAGCGATTCATGAAAATTGTTTCTCTGGCTCCTGACGTATTGTAAGGTTTCGGGTGATTGGAGAAATAACAATGGAAAATATGAAGATCAGAATCAAAAAAGATGACAAGGTTAAGGTGCTCACCGGTAAGGATAAAGACAAAATCGGCAAAGTATTGAAGGTAGTGAAAAAAACCAACCGCGTCGTTGTAGAAAACATCAATGTTGTGAAAGTTCATCAGCGGCCTACACAGGCAAATCCCCAGGGAGGAATTGTGGATAAAAACATGCCCATCCATATATCCAATATCATGCTCATGTGCAATTCCTGTGTAAAACCGACGCGGATTGGTACAAAACAGCTTGAAAACGGAAAACGGGTTCGCATCTGCAAGAAGTGCAATGAGCAGATCGACGCTTAAGACCAAAGCCGGAGAGAACAAATGACCACGCTAAAGGAAAAGTATAACACGGAAATCGTTCCAAAACTCAAGGAAACCTTTGATTACCAGAACGCATTTCAGGTGCCGAAGTTGGAAAAAATAGTGTTGAATATGGGACTGGGTGAGGCGGTCAGGAATCCAAAAATTATTGAATCCGCCGCACAGGAGCTGGCATTGATCGCAGGCCAGAAACCCGTTGTGACAAGAGCCAAAAAACCCATTGCAAATTTCAAGCTGCGGGCCGACCTTCCCATCGGGTGCAAGGTGACCCTGCGCCGTGAAAAAATGTATGACTTTTTGGACAGACTCATCAACATCGCTCTGCCCCGTGTCAGGGACTTCAGGGGAGTGTCCGGGAAAGCGTTTGACGGCCGGGGCAATTACAGCCTTGGCATCACCGAGCACATCATCTTTCCTGAAATTGAATATGACAAGACCGACAGCATAAAGGGACTCAATGTCACGGTTGTCACCACGGCAAAAACCGATGAGGAAGGCAAAACATTCCTGAAATTAATGGGAATGCCTTTTAAAAATTAAGCATTTTAAGGAGGAAAGCTTGGCCAAGAAAGCTTTAATCGCAAAGGCAAACAGGAAACCAAAATTTTCCGTTCGCGGATACAACAGATGTCCTTTATGCGGTAGACCCAGAGGCTTTATCAGAAAAGCCGGTATCTGTAGAATATGTTTCAGGACCCTTGCTTCCCAAGGCAAGCTTCCCGGGGTTACCAAGTCAAGCTGGTAAACCGAACACGATTCTCACGTTGTATTGAGAACCTATATCAGTGGAACTTTAAGGAGATTTCAAATGGCAATTAGTGATCCCGTTGCAGACATGCTTACCATCATCAGAAATGGTGGAAAAGCAGGGTTTGCCAAAGTGGATATCCCCGGATCAAAGATCAAACAGGAAATGGTGCGGGTGCTCAAAGAACAGGGATATATCAAAGATTTCAAGTTTCTGGAAAATGAAACCCAGGGCATGATCCGTGTATATCTCAAATATGTAAAAGACGGCCGGCCGACTATTTTCGGTATCAAACGTGTCAGTAAGCCGTCTTGCAGGGTTTACAGCAAATCACAACAGATCGAGCCGGTTTTAAATGGCCTGGGTATTTCCATTGTATCAACCTCCAGAGGGATAATGACGGATAAACAGGCAAGAGAAGCGAACGTCGGTGGTGAAATCCTTTGTAACGTATGGTAGGACAGGAGTTATAAGATATGTCAAGAATAGGAAAAAAGCCGGTTCAGCTTCCAGATAAGGTCCAGGTCACACTGAATGGAGATACCATCCAGGTAAAAGGACCCAAAGGCAATCTCGAACGTAAGGTACACCCGGCAGTCACGATACAAATGAATGACGCGGTTCTGGAAGTGAAAACCGACCGTGACGACAAGAAAAAGGTTGCTCTTCAGGGGTTATTCCGCTCCCTGATTTCCAATATGGTTACCGGTGTCAGCACAGGATATGAAAAACAGCTGGTACTGGCAGGCATCGGGTACCGTGCGGAATCCAAGGGAAATACACTCACGTTGAGCGTGGGATATTCAAACCCGGTTGATTTTGCCCTTCCCCAGGGGATCAGCGCCGTTGTGGAAAACAATACCAAGATCACCCTGTCCGGAATTGACAAGGAAATACTTGGCCAGACAGCTGCAAACATCAGAGATATCAGACCTCCCGAGCCCTACAAGGGCAAAGGTATCATGTATGCAGATGAAAGAATCATAAGAAAAGCAGGCAAGACTGCCGGTAAAAACTAAAAGCTGGGAATAGGAATTATGGGAAATACATCACCAAGGCTTATGGCAAGGCTTAAACGAAAAAAAAGAATCAGAAAACGTCTATACGGCATCTCAGACCGCCCCAGGTTAAGTGTATTCAGAAGTGCAAGTCATATTTATGCCCAGATTATTGATGATACCAAAGGAGAAACCCTCGTATCCGCCTCCACTCTGGACAAAGACTATAAACAAAATCCTGTGGCAGGCAAAAAACAGCAGATTGCAAAGGCGGTAGGGACCCTCGTGGGCAAAAGAGCCCTGGACAAAGGCATTACAAAAGTGGTGCTGGACCGGAACGGATTTTTGTATCACGGGCGTATAAAAGCACTATCAGACGGGGCTCGCGAAGCCGGTCTGGAATTCTAATTAAGGAGGGAAACCCTTGGCTAGACAGCAAATGGAAGACAGTGGATTACTCGATAAAGTCGTCAGGATCAACCGCGTTGCAAAAGTGGTCAAAGGCGGTAGAAATTTCAGTTTCAGTGCCCTTGTTGTGGTTGGGGATGGAGAAGGCAGTGTGGGATACGGTTTGGGAAAAGCCACCGAAGTGCCGGAAGCAATTCGAAAAGGCATGGATAAGGCAAAACGGAACATGGTCAAGATCTCTTTGCTCAACGGCACGGTTCCCTTTGAAGTTGTCGGCAAAGCCGGTGCCGGACGTGTACTGCTCAAACCCGCTTCTCCGGGTACCGGATTGATAGCCGGCGGCGGGATCAGGGCGGTCCTTGAAGTGGCGGGCGTAACCGATATTCTGACCAAATGCATCGGTACTCACAACACCCAGAATATTGTCAGGGCAACCATGGCCGGGCTGCAGTCTCTTTGTACCAGAGAAGATGTTGCCAGAAGAAGAGGCCTTCGACCGGAAGATATATAATCCAATATCTATTCTGACGACACAAAAAAGAGGATAACAATGGCTGACAGACTGAAAATCACACAGATTAGAAGTACGAACGGTCGTCCTGCAAAGCATGGACGGATTATCCGTTCTTTGGGCATCAAACGGATGCACCATACAGTGGAGCACAACAATGACCCCGTTATACTGGGGCAAATCAGAAAAGTGTCCCATTTGTTGAAAGTAGAGGAGGTTTAATATGCAGCTTCATGATCTTGCGCCGGCTTCCGGCAGCAGGAAAAACAGAAAACGCGTGGGCCGGGGGCCGGGTTCCGGTATGGGAAAAACATCCACCAGAGGTCACAAAGGACTCAAGGCCCGTGCCGGCGGTAATGTGCGGCCCGGATTCGAAGGCGGACAGATGCCCATTTACCGGCGGTTGCCCAAACGCGGGTTTACCAATATTTTTAAAAGCAAGTATGCGGTTTTGAATGTCAGGGAGCTGGACCGGTTTGATGACGGCGCAA
>JAIVHE010000481.1 GCA_020201255.1 Desulfobacteraceae bacterium | reverse complement strand
ACAATCCAGATTCACTTGTCGGCAGGAATGTCATGGAATTTGTCCACCCTGATGATTACCAGGAGACAATAACAGCTTTTGCCCAGTTCCTGGCCAACAAGGAAGATGGCCGAATGGTTGAATTGACACCAGAAAAGCCAATTGCCGATGGTAAATATTCGGGTTAGGAATTTTTTTTACTATTTTGAAAAAAGTTCGGGACACAACGCAAATATTGTGATAATACAAGAAGCATGGATGCTTCTTGCACAAAAAAACGGCCATTAGGCACATCTGAAATCAATAATCAAACCTTTGATTTGTTCGCCGGGCAATCTCCTGCAACTATCATTCTTGAGAAAGACTATCTTGAATTAAAATGGGAAGCTGGTTATTGGAAGACCATGCACGCCAAAGCGGTTGAGCGCGAACAATTTTTAAAAGATAAAATCAAGGTACTGGAAGGCCAAGTTAGGGATCTGAGAGAACGTGTATTTTCAAAGCAAAATGAAAAAACAGGGACCAAAAAAGGGGAAGGCAAGTCAACATCCTCGAATCCTAAACGACCTCGTGGCCAACAACCCGGCAGCGAAGGGCATGGCCTTACAGAACGACCGGATTTGCCGGAGAGAAAAGAAAGTGTGAAGTTCACGGAAGAACCGGTATGCCCTGAATGCGGAAAACCATATATCCCGGGTGGCACTTGCGACTCGGAGACAATCGAGGTTGAAGTCAAAGCCTATAAACGTATCATCCGCCGGCCATGTATGAAGCAAGGATGCACCTGCTCAGGGGTCCCTGCTTCAATCACTGCTCCCATGCCCCCGAAAGTGATTCCAAAAAGCCCCTACGGAAATTCCATCTGGGAAGCCATACTTCTGACAAAATTCCTCTATTGCCAGCCCACCAATCGTCTTTTGAATCAGTACGAAGAACTGGGTCTGCCCATATCACCCGGAACTGTTACGGGCGGTTTGAAAACGCTCATGCCGTTGTTTAATCCTGTTTGCGATGCATTCAACCACCAACAAATGACAGAGAACAAATTCCATAACGATGAAAGCAGCTGGAAGGTTTTTGAGCATGTTGAAGGAAAAATCGGCAACAAATGGTGGTTGTGGGTCAGCCGGTCTGAATCTGTCGTATTTTTTCAAATCACACCGGGCCGTGGTGCCGATGTTCCTGTAGAATATTTTGGAAACACACAGCGAGAAAAAATCATTGTGATATGTGACAGATTCAGCGCCTATAAATCCTTGGCAAAGCAATTGCCGTTTATCATTCTGGCATTTTGCTGGGCGCACGTACGTCGTGACTATCTGGATGCAGCAAGAAAATATCCGGAGCTGGAAAATTGGGCGTTCTCCTGGGTGGAGATGATCGCAATGCTTTACCACATCAATAATCGGCGCCGTAAAGAATTTGATCCCGAATTGCCCTTACAGCAACAAACGCCGTCATTCAATGAGTTGCATGGACAGCTTGTTGAAAAAATGGATGAAATGGTTGAAAAACGAGATGCTTCGATAAAAAAATACGACCCTGATGGGCCGGGTGCAACCTTGCTGTCCACAGTGAAACACAAGATTTTGACAAGCCTTGAGAACCATTGGGACGGCCTGTCGGTATTTGTCACACATCCTGAAGTTCCAATGGATAACAATGCGGGTGAAAATTCTATCCGCAATCCTGTGACGGGAAGAAAAAATTTTTATGGTTCGGGCAGTGTGTGGAGTTCCCGGATGGCTGCAATGATGTTCACAATTTTTCAAACCCTGGCCTTATGGAAAATCAACCGCAATCATTGGCTGAGATCATACCTGGCAGCCTGTGGAGAAAATCATGGCAGAGCCCCTGAAAACCTGTCGTCCTTTCTTCCATGGGAAATGAGTGAAGAACGTCGGTTGTTACTTGCCAGGCCCCCTGACACATCATGACCCGGTACTGTGGAAGGGATTTTTCTTTCGAAGAATTTGAAAAAATCCGAACTCTCATAACAAACAACCCCGTGTTTACCCGGGCAAAGCTCTCCAGAGAAGTATGTCGCATGTTTCAATGGCTGAAGCCGGATGGCAAACTCAAGGACATGTCCTGTCGGGTTGCCATGCTGCGGATGGAGAAAGACGGTTTGATCCGGCTGCCGGTACCGACCAATGTCAAAAAGCCTGTAAAAAAAATCAAGTTCACAACAGCGACTGATCCACAAGAAACAGTTGTGTGTAAAGTAAATCATCTGCCAAAGCTGCACTTGCAGATGGTCACCAAAGCCATATCTTCTTTGTGGAATGAATACATAGAACGATATCATTATCTGGGTTATACTCCTTTGCCCGGCGCTCAGCTCAGATATTTTATCAGGGCGGGAGAACAAATTGTCGCACTTACAGGTTTTGGTGCCGCAGCATGGCAGACCGCACCAAGAGATCGATTTGTCGGATGGAATCATGACCAGAGAAAGAAAAATTTACATTTGGTTGTCAATAACGCCAGGTTCCTGATTTTACCTTGGGTTCAATCGAAAAATCTGGCGTCAAAAATTCTATCTTTAACAACACGTCATCTCCCGGATGATTGGGAAGCCAGGTATAACATAAGACCCGTTCTTATGGAGTCTTTTGTGCAAAAAGATCGGTTTGCAGGCACATGTTACAGGGCTGCCAATTGGATATTATGTGGAGAAACCAAAGGGCGTGGAAAGCTTGGAGTTGGCGGCAAAATAAGTATTCCTATTAAAGATGTGTGGGTGTATCCTATAGAGAAAAAATTCAAAGTTTTACTGAAAAATAGTTGAATAATCACTAACCCGAATATTTACCGGTTTTTCTTGGCCATTTTCCATGGCGGACATGATGGTGAAGGTTTGAGGGGTTTTGGACATGATCCTGGATAAAAATCAGGGATAACTC
>JAIVHE010000480.1 GCA_020201255.1 Desulfobacteraceae bacterium | reverse complement strand
TTGGGTTAACTCAAAAGTAGTATCCTCAGCCAAAAATATCAGGTACATTGAAAAAATGCATGCTTCGGACATTAAATAGGGGTCCCCAATGACAGTGAAACCCACTTATGAAGAATTAGAAAAAAGGGTTCGGCAGCTTGAAAAAACAAAATCTGAAAGTAAACAGGTAGAAGAAGTTCTTAAAGAAAGCGAAACGAAATATCGAGCACTATACGAAAATAGTTTAGAGGCGATACTGTTAACCGCACAAGACGGCAGTATTTATGCGGCAAATCAAATGGCGTGTGAAATTCTTGAAAAGTCTGAATCCGAAATTATATCAGGTGGAAGAGATAGAATGGTCAATTTGGATGACCCAAGACTTCCTGTCGCGTTGGAAGAAAGATACAAAAAAGGCAAGTTCAAAGGCGAACTAACATTTAAAAAGAAGGATGGAACTATTTTCCCTGTAGAGTTTTCATCCAGTATCTTTCATGACCGCATTGGGAAAGAAAAGGCTTGTATTTTTTTTAGAGACATTTCCGAACGTAAAAGAGCGGAAGAAGCCCTTAAAGATAGCGAGAATATGTTTCGGACTATATTTAATCTTTCGCAACAAGCTATTGGACTCACTGAAATAAATACAGGTAAACTGGTTAAGGTAAATCCTAAACTTTGTGATTTGAGCCAATATTCAGAAAAAGAGCTTGTTGGAAAAACGACCACTGAGCTCGGTTTTTATACAGAAAAGAACAGGAAAAAATTTATTGATGAATTAAAAAAATCAGGATGTGTAGATGGGTTGGAAATGGAGTTCAGAGCAAAAGATGGCTCGAAACTTACAGCCTTAATGTTTGCAAACATAATAAAGATTTCCGATCTGGATTACATCCTTACTATATTTTTTGATTTGACAAGACTAAAAATCCTGGAGGAAGAACTTATTGCGCGAAACAAAGACCTGCTTCTTGCACAGCGGATCGCCGGTGTTGGAAACTGGTCTCTGGATCCTGAGATTGGTGTTCCCGTATGGTCAGAGGAGGTTTACCGCATATATGAAAGAGATATCGAACTTGGCCCATATCTTCTTGACGATTATCCCACAATATACCGTGATAAATGGTGGGAAACCTTTAGAGATGCAATCCAGGGCGCAATGTATGAGGGAAGACCTTATGACATAGAATTGAAGCTTGAATTGCCCAGTACAAAGGAAAAATGGGTTCATGCTGTATGTCAACCTCATTCTGAGCGGGGGCCTAAGGGATACTATTTGCAAGGTACTATCCAAGATATCACAAAGCACAGACGGATGGAGGAGGATCTGCAGAAGGAAAAAGACAAGTCCCAAAAATACCTGGATATAGCGGGTGTCATGTTTGTGGCCATTAATAGTAATGGAGAGGTAACCCTCGTAAACAAGAAAACGTGTGAGATCCTGGGATACGAGGAAGAGAAGATTATCGGTAAAAACTGGTTTGACATTTCTTTGCCCGGGGAGCTAAAAGAAAAAGTGAAGGCCGTTTCACAAAAAATACTGGCTGGAGAGATGGATTCCGTCGAGTATTATGAAAACCCGGTTTTAACAAAGTCTGGTGAAGAGAGGATGATAGCTTGGTATAACACCATGTTGACTGATGAGGCGGGTATTATTGGCCTTTTATCTTCCGGGATGGACATCACCGAGCGTAAGCTGGCCGAAGAAGAGAAAGAGAAGCTCCAAAGCCAGCTTAATCAGGCCCAAAAAATGGAATCCGTGGGTCGGCTGGCCGGAGGGGTAGCCCATGACTTCAATAACATGCTGGGGATAATACTGGGACATACGGAACTGGCACTTTTGAAGTCGGATGAAGACAACGATCTGATTCCCGACCTGAAAGAAATCCAAAACGCAGCCAAACGTTCGGCTGATATCACAAAGCAGCTGCTGGCTTTTGCCAGAAAAGAGATCATCTCTCCCAAACAATTGGATTTGAACGATACGGTGGAGAGTATGCTCAATATGCTGCGCCGGCTCATTGGAGAAGACATCGACCTGGTCTGGCAGCCGTCCGCCCATCTGTTGACCGTGAAAATGGATCCGATCCAGATCGACCAGATCCTTGCCAATCTGTGTGTGAATGCCAGGGATGCCATTTCCGGGGTGGGCAAACTCACCATAGAAACCGGAAGAAAATCATTTGACGAGGAATACTGCAACGAACATGCTGGCTTTATCCCCGGTGATTTTGTCCTGCTGGCCGTCAGCGACAATGGGAGCGGCATGGACAAGGAGACCATTGACAATCTGTTTGAACCCTTTTTCACCACCAAAGAAGTGGGCAAAGGCACCGGCTTAGGGCTTGCAACCATATACGGCATCGTTAAACAGAACAACGGCTTCATCAATGTTTACAGCGAACCCGGCCATGGTTCCTCCTTCAAAATTTATCTGCCCCGGTTGGTTGACGATGAAGAAACAGACAAGGCCATTCCGGAGAAAAAAGCAGCCGCCGGAGGGACAGAAACAATTCTGCTGGTGGAGGATGAACCGTCTATACTCAAGATGGCCCGGATGATGCTGGAAAAAAAAGGATATTCGGTGATATCTGCAGCAACACCGTCACAGGCTGTGGAAAAGGCAGAAAAACATTCCGGCACCATTGATCTGCTCATGACCGATGTGGTCATGCCGGGAATGAACGGTCGGGACCTGGCTGGGAAAATCACCGCTCTTTATCCTGATATAGGACTGCTGTTCATGTCCGGATATACGGCCGATGTCATTGCCCACCAGGGAGTGCTGGATGACGGGGTGGCATTTATCCAGAAGCCGTTTTCGATGAAAGATCTGGGCGGGAAACTGCGCGAGGCACTGGAAGGGTGACGTGTTGATTTAGCAACGGATCAATTGCGTAGAGTTAATAT
>JAIVHE010000479.1 GCA_020201255.1 Desulfobacteraceae bacterium | reverse complement strand
TCACGGCGGTATTATGGCGGCTGTGATGTGGTGGATCAGGCAGAGGATCTGGCCATTGCCCGGGCAAAACAACTGTTCCATGCACCATATGCCAATGTTCAGCCCCATTCAGGATCACAGGCCAATATGGCGGTGTATTTTGCCCTGCTGCATCCCGGAGACCGGATACTGGCCATGGATCTTTCCCACGGCGGCCACCTCACCCATGGTGCTGCAGCCAGTTTTTCCGGCCGGTTGTTTGATTTTTCCCATTACGGCCTGTCCGCAGATACCCAGACCATTGACATGAACCAGGTGGAAGATCTGGCAAAAACCCGTCGGCCCAAACTGATTGTGGCCGGGGCCAGTGCATACCCCAGGATAATAGATTTTAAGGCATTTGCAGATATCGCCGCCTCTGTGGGTGCATTGTTCATGGTGGATATGGCCCATATTGCCGGCCTGGTGGCTGCCGGGGTGCATCCCACGCCCGTGGGGCTGGCGGATGTCATCACCTCCACCACCCATAAAACCCTGCGGGGTCCCAGGGGGGGACTGATCCTGGGTGCAGAAACCTTTGCAAAAAAAATCAACAGCCAGATCTTTCCGGGGATCCAGGGCGGTCCGCTCATGCATGTGATCGCAGCCAAGGCGGTTGCCTTTCATGAGGCATTACAGCCGGAATTTGCCGCATACCAGAAACAGGTGGTGAAAAATGCCGCTGTTCTGGCAGCAGAACTTATGGACCGGGGCTGTAAACTGGTTTCCAACGGCACGGATAACCACATGGTGTTGATGGATCTGACCACCAGAGATATTTCCGGCAAAGAGGCGGAAGACCGCCTGGGCCGTGCCGGTATTATCGTGAACAAAAACACCGTTCCCAATGACCAAAAAGGCCCGTTTGTCACCAGTGGTATCCGTATCGGGGTGTCTCTGGTAACCTCCCGGGGAATGCAGCAGCAAACCATGCAGACGATTGCAGGGTTGATCTGCGATATCCTGGATGATGCATCCGCTGTCACGCACGCGGCAGCCATGGTCAAGGATATATGCCGTCAGTATCCGCTGTATTCCGGAGGGGTATGATGCTGCCTGATATGTCCACCCGGCCTTCCTGGAACGAGTATTTCACGAACAGCTGCAGGTGCCCTCAGGGGTGAAACATGAGCTGTGCCGGGGTGTCCATGCCGAGCAGAATGTGATTATCCAGGCGGCTTTCCACGGTGTTGCCGTGGCCGGGGCCACCCTTTACTGCACCAACCAGCCCTGTTCCATCTGCGCCAAAATGCTTATCAATGCCGGGATCAAAAAGGTATATTACCGGGACGGCTATGACGATCCCCTGGCCCTGGACATGTTTGACAGGGCAGGGGTGGTGCTGTCGAAATTATAAGGAACTCCATGACATGAAATGTCCCTATTGCGGCATACTCAATACCCGGGTGGTGGATTCCAGGCCCGGTAAAATTGAATTGGAAGTCCGTCGGCGCCGGGAATGCCAGAACTGTTCCCAGCGGTTTACCACCTATGAACGGGTGGAGCAGGTGCCGGTCATGATCATTAAAAAAGACGGCAGAAGAGAAGAGTATGACCGGGAAAAAGTGCTGAAAGGCATTAAAAAAGCCTGTGAAAAGCGGGCCATCAGCATGAACCTCATCGAGGAAATGGTGGACGGCATTGAAAGACAACTGCGCGAGAGCAATGAACGGGAAGTGTCATCCAAGGTGGTGGGAGAACATATTATCCAGGCTTTGAAAAAACTGGATGATGTGGCCTATGTGCGGTTCGCCTCGGTGTACCGGGAATTTACGGATGTGACGGACTTTATCCAGGAACTCAAGAGCCTGCTTCCCAAAGAGGTCCCGTCCAATGAACCAGATCAGATTTCGGACACACCAGATGACGGATAATGACCACATGGAACTGGCGCTGGGCCTGGCCGCCAGGGGCAAAGGATTTGTCTCCCCCAATCCCTGTGTGGGGGCGGTGGTGGTCAAGGATGGACAGGTGGTGGGCAAAGGCTGGCACAGGGCATTCGGCATGCCCCATGCCGAGGTGGACGCCATTGATGATGCAAAGGATCTTGCCAAAGGTGCCACCTTGTACGTCACCCTGGAACCCTGCCACCATTTTGGCAAAACCCCGCCCTGTACCCATAAAATACTGGCATCCGGCATCCGGCGCGTGGTGGTGGCCTGTCCGGATCCCAACCCGGTGGCTGCAGGCGGCCTTGCATTTTTGGCCCAAAACGGGCTCCAGGTGGAATCGGGTGTTCTCCGGGACCAGGCTGAAACATTGATAGAAGATTTCTTATGGTATGTCACCCATGGCAGCACCCCGTTTGTGACCGTAAAATGCGCTGCCACCCTGGACGGGCGCATTGCCACATCCACCGGAGAATCCCGATGGATCACCAATGCCGCATCCAGGGCCTATGGACATGAAATCCGTCATCAGGTGGACGCCATACTGGTGGGCTCCGGTACCCTGCATGCAGACAACCCTTCTTTGACCTGCCGGATCAGCAAAAAAAAGACCCGTGATCCGGCCCGGGTGATCCTGGATACCCATCTTTCCATCAGAGAAGATGCGCAGGTGATCAATCAGAGATCAGATGCCCCCACCATCCTTGTAACAGGCCCCCATGCACCGGTGGAAAAAAAAGAACGTCTCGTTCAAAAAGGGGTGATGGTGCTGGAGACGGGGATAAAAAACAACAAACTTGATTTGTCACAACTCATGGTTACGTTAGGTGGAATGTCCATTACAAGCCTGCTTATTGAAGGGGGCGCAACGGTTGCGGCAAATGCACTGGCAGAAGGGGTCGTCAACAAAATGTTGTATTTTATCGCCCCCAAACTGCTGGGGGGAAGCGACGGCAGGGCCGTGTTTGAAGGCAAAGGGGTACAAAAGCTGGCAAACGCCATTGCACTGCACAAAACAGGTGTGACATTTTTTGATACAGATATTCTGGTACAGGGATATATAAAATAGTGCTTGAACGAAAACTCACCCATCTGCTGCGTTGCTGCAAAATTTTGAAATCCTCATGTACTTGCGTACACTCCGGTTTCAAAATTTTTTGCGCCTTGCACCTGGGCAAGTTTTCATCCAAGCACAGGGTTTTCGGTCAGCCACTAAAATAGTATACAAAAATGGGAACCAGGAGCCGGTTCCGGGGAAAAGGCAACATGTTTACCGGTATTATTGAAAGTCTGGGCACCATCCAGCGGGTTGTCTCCCAGGGAGAGGGAAAGATCCTTCATATCCGGTGTGACCTGGACCTGACCCACACCCGGATCGGTGATTCCATTGCCGTGAACGGGGCCTGCCTGACAGCGGTCAGCCTGAAAAAACATGAATTCTCCGTTGATATGGCACCTGAAACCGTTGCCAGAACAACTTTCAAGACCGCAGCACCCGGTATGCGGGTCAATATTGAACGGGCCATGCAATTGTCTTCGCGCATTGACGGCCACCTGGTGTCCGGTCATATCGACGGCACCGGTACCATTTCTGCCATTGAAAAAAACAGCAATGCCGTCATCTGGACCATTGCAGTGGACAAAGCCCTGGCCGGGGAGATGATTGAAAAAGGTTCCGTGGCCGTGGACGGGATCAGCCTGACCATCAACCAGATCGCAGACACGCATTTTGGGGTGAGTATCATCCCCCATACCGCAAAAGTCACCACCATCGGTATCAAACAGATCGGGGATCTTGTGAATATTGAAACCGATATGCTGGGAAAATATGTCAGAAAATTTGTAACGCAAACCGCTGCCAGTGATCCGGAAAAAAAACCAAAAGGGGTCAGCATGGCGCAGCTTGCAAAGAATGGATTTTTATAACCATAAAAACAGGATAGAAAATGCCGCATTTAACCATTGAAAAGGCAATTGAAGATATAAAGAATGGCAGAATGGTCATTCTTGTGGATGATGAAGACAGGGAAAATGAAGGGGATCTGACCATGGCTGCCGAGGCGGTCACACCACAAGCCATCAATTTCATGGCAAAATACGGC
>JAIVHE010000478.1 GCA_020201255.1 Desulfobacteraceae bacterium | reverse complement strand
CCATTGCTGCCGAGGAGATCCAGGAACGTTTCGATGAGATCTGCGCCATTGACCGGATCAGGGAATTTGGGACCTGCGGGGAGATTTACAGTTTGGGCCGGCCCCTGACCGGGCGGTGACCCCTGCGGCAAAATAGATGCAATGCACGAAAAGAGGGTTGCCAGGGGCAATTCACCATCCGCTGCCAATGTTGAGTTCATATCATCGGTGATGACCGGATAATGCATATCGGGAAGACCTAAACTGCTTAAAACATGAGGTTTGAGATGTAAATCCATGAAATTGTCCAAGGGTTTCAGCACTCCTCTATACTTGTTGACAATTATTTGACAAACAATAAATTACGTGAATGGTCTCTGATGTATTCCCAGTCTTTCCCATGATATTCTCTGACGGCATCATGGAAACTGTCATCCATGGACAGAAAAAAGAATAGGTCCCCATTGACGGTGTCCAGGTCGATGATGTGAGATTTCAAATAAAATCCGGCATACAGCTTGAGAACTATTTTCCACTGCTCAGGGCAGATCACAGCCGGTGCATTTTGAATGATTGCTGTTTTGTCTGACATTCTCACCGATTTGAAATAGGAGAAGGTTCTGATGGCTGATCGGACCGACCGTTTGACAACATCCCTGTCACCATATTCCGACACCATTTTTTTGGTGATCAATTGTAAAGGGATTTCATGATTTTTATTTTTGTATAGTTGAAATTTGGGCACAATGCGTTGGCAGATCTGGTAATCGAAGATCAGTTTGGCAAGAAAAATCGGGCGCATGAAATCCGAATCTCTGGTATGGGACAGTTCGATCAAAGGGTGGTTGATGATGACACCGGTGGTAAAGTAGTTTCGTGTAAACCGCGGGATATCGAAATAAAGGCCGGAGGATTTTTCCAGCGGATAAGGCACGTAAATTTCATTACGCCCCCTTGATTCCTTAAAGCCCGATATAGACTCCCTGATTTGTAAATTGCACTCAACAATTGTCATTGCACCATATCTTTTGCCTTGAATAATATTCCCCTCTGATAAATTCGGGAATATCAGCGTGGGCAGCTTTGTGGGTTTGGTGGTATATTTTTTTTCCGGTCGGGCTTCTATCAGATGTTTGTAGTTGTTGTGTCGAAATATTCTGAAGGTCTGGGTTTGATAGTAATATACTGCACCTGGATAGGCTTCCCGCATCACTTGGGAATAACCAAGCGATCCCAAATGTCTCAGGTGCGGGCCTCGCCTGCATTCCACCTTATATTGAACATCTATGTCTCTTAGCGGATAAACATGATTCGGGTCCTCGCCTGCCTGTGCTTTCATTGTCTGAAATTCCGCAGAAATTTCTCCGATTCTTTCCTGATTGCAAAGTTCCGTGAATTTGGAAGAAAAGTCAGCATGTGGTTCAAATTCTTCGGTTTGCAAACCAAGGACTGTTTTCAAAGCCTCATCTTCGCCGCCCTGGCGGTGAGCAGGTCATTCGTTTTCGGCGTATTGACAAGAACAATTGTGGTTTTTTTCTTTGGAGATGTTTCATGTTCATCGCCAATAACCGTAAATTGTACGCCGGTTAATTTTTGCAGATGGGTTTCCCGGGCTCTTTATTGTTGCCGATGCAGCAATGATCTGTGCACTGCCGCCTGCGATGAAGATCAGGTGCTGCAGCCGCCGGTACAAAAATGCACTGTTGCTTCCAAACACCCCGGAGTATGTATGGGCTTCATCAATTATCATAAGCCGGATGTTTTTCAGAAATTTTGAAACAGTCACGTTTGCGGCTTTGAACAACAACCAGGCATGGATAACATCAGGTGTCATTATGATGATGTTTGCATCTTTCATAATTTTTTCTCTTTCCATCTGGGGAACCGCCCCATCTATCCGACCTACTTTACAGGGCAATCCTGATTGTTCGATAACCGTATTCCATCTGGATTCCTGCTCTATTCCCAGCGCTTTGAGCGGGTAAACTGCCAGTATTTTCGCTGACGGATTTTCATTCAACACTTCAATGGCGCTGATATGGAATATCAACGTTTTTCCTGATGAAGTGCTGGTTGATATGCATATGTTTCCACCACGCTTGAATTGGTTGATGCCCATCCATTGATGGTCATATATGCCTTCCCTGAAGGAAGACAAAACAGCCTTTGAAGCGCCGGACAAATTCAAGGTGCTGTAATCTTTATATCCGGCATCGCGTTCATCCGTATCAAACGAATGGACAATCTCCCAGTCATTTTCATGAAAAAAGTCAATCATTGCCTCCATTGGTAACGTGTCGGTTCTTTCCTGGTTACCCTCAGGCAGTGTAAGTTCATTTGTCATGATATTTCCCTTTTCATGAAAGATGTTTGCGTGCTCAATATCCCTTGCGCTTCTTGCATTGCTTTTATAGCCGCAATCTGGCTCAGCGTCACGGGGTTTTTCAACATATGGCCGTGTATGGCTTTGTGCCTATTCCATTGCTGCATATATTGCTGGACATGGTGCATATAGTTGACCGCAATAAAGAAAAAACTCATCAAGAATTTTAACAGATTGTTCCATTTGCGACAACAGGGTGTCGATTTTTGCCGGTGTCTCATCCACATGAACCCGATATTTTTTCTGCCATTCCGTTAATTTTACCATGGCAACACCCAATTCTTTGAATGATTCTTGTTGCGGGTTCAAGTGTTGCCATGATAGCTTTTTTTTTGACCGGTATTACGGGCACTGGAAGCGAAAAATCAAGAAACTATAAAAAATTGTTGAACTTGACCAGAAAACTTGACTATGGTAATTTGGATGAAAACTGGAGGTGATGTCATGACGCAAACGATTTCAATCTCGGAATTCAAGGCAACCTGCCTTAAAATCATAGACCAGGTGAAAAACACGGGGATGTCCATTATCGTTACAA
>JAIVHE010000167.1 GCA_020201255.1 Desulfobacteraceae bacterium | reverse complement strand
TCGGTCAATTTTTCTGGCTTTTGCGCAGATTCTGGGATCAGTGGTGTATACCCCGTCCACATCGGTGAATATTTCACAGACATCTGCTTTTAATGATGCGGCAATGGCTACGGCCGAAGTGTCTGATCCGCCCCGGCCCAGCGTGGTGATGTCGCCGTTGTGATCAGCTCCCTGGAACCCGGCCACCACGCATATATACCCCTGGTCCAGAGATTTTTTCACGTTCTGACCGTCGATATCCAGAATCCTTGCTTTGCCCGGTGTCTGGTCCGTGTGGATCCCGGCCTGGAATCCCAGAAAAGATTTGGCTTTGTATCCCCGTGATTTGAGGAGCATGGCCATCAAAGCCGCTGTGGTCTGTTCTCCTGTGGCAAGCAGGACATCCAGCTCCCGTTTGTCAGGCAGTTCTGCTGCCTGCCGTGCAAGGGAAATAAGGTTGTCTGTAACACCTGCCATGGCAGAGAGCACAACCACCACCTGGTCGCCGGCATCATGTGCCTTTGCAACCCGGTCCGCCACCTGGGATATCCGGTGAATGTCCGCAACAGAGGTGCCTCCGTATTTTTGTACCCTAAGGGCCATAATAACTCCAAAATTAATGGTTTCTCAATTTATGGAAACAATCTGCTTAGCATGTTTGCGCCGATCTGTCCATAGGCAAAAAAAGAGATGACCCGGTGATAATCTGCATCAAATGCAAATGTCAGTTCCAGGTCAAAGGCAAACCGGTCCGCCACCAGCAGGGCAGGCCATTCCACTGCAATGACCGCATCGCCGGTATCGGCAAGGTCGTCACACCCGATGTGTGTCAACTCCTCCACCGATCCCAGGCGGTAGAGGTCCAGGTGGCACAGGCGCAGGCCCCCGGCAGCCGGGTATTCATTGATGATGGTGAAGGTGGGACTGGTAACGGGGTATCGTTTGTCCACCCCCAGGCCCCTGGCCATGCCTTTGACAAAGGTGGTTTTTCCGCATCCCAGATCCCCTGTCAGGGCCAAAGTTAAAGGGCCGGTCACGGATTGTCCCAGGCGCTGCCCCAGCTTTCGGGTCTGTTCATCGGTCCGGGTGATGATCTCCGTGGATGAAAACGCCTGCCATGGCCGCATTTTCCAGGGAAAATCCCTGGGCCGTCAGTCCGGCGGTCATGCCGGTGAGCACATCCCCCATGCCGCCGGTGGCCATGCCGGGATTGCCTGTGGGACACAGAAAAATCCGGCCGTCAGGCAGGGCGATCAGGGTCTGGGCCCCTTTGAGCACCAGGATCACATGGTATTTTTCGGCAAATGTTCGGGCCACGCCGGGTCTGTCCGCCTGGACATCTGCAGTGGAGATGCCTGCCAGCCGGGCCATCTCTCCGGGATGGGGGGTCAAAATTGCCGGGGACTGTCTGGATGTGAGAATGTCGGGGTTGTCCGCCAGGCAGTTGATGGCATCCGCATCCATAATCAAGGGAAGAGAGCAGTCTGTCACCAGGGACTGTACCAGTTTTCCGGTGTCAGGGTCCGTTCCCAGTCCCGGTCCCAGGGCCAGGGCCTGCTTGTCTTTTGCCAGTGCCAGGATCTGGTCCAGGCCGGCAGAAGACAGGGTGCCGGATGGGGTTTGCGGCAGGGAAACCGTCATGGGCTCCACCACCATGGGCTCCACTACGGCATTGATGCCTGCCGGAACTCCCAGGGTCACAAGGCCTGTGCCGCAGCGTTTGGCTGCATTGGCACACAGGGCCGCAGCCCCGGTTTTGCCCGGAGAGCCGGCCAGAATCATGAGATGACCAAAGCTGCCTTTGTGGCTGTTGAAATCTCTGGGGGAAAACAATGGGGCAATGGTTTGTGTATCCAACACCTGGAACCGGATATCACGGGTTCGGGCCGCAAAATTCGGGATGCCGATGTCAATGACCCGCAGGTTGCCGGTGTACTGGTTGCCCGGATACAGGATATGGCCGATCTTGGCAAAGGCAAAGGTGGCGGTGGCTTTTGCCTTGATGCAGACCCCGCACACAGCGCCGGTGTCGGCATTGAGGCCCGACGGGATATCCACGGAAAACACCGGCTTTTGCGTCTGGTTGATGCACTGGATCACATCCCTGAAAATGCCTCGGACATCCGAGTTCAGGCCGGTGCCGAAAATGGCATCCACAAACAGGTCATGATGCACCAGCCGGGTTTTTTCCTTTTCCAGTGCAGAAGCATCCGTTATTTCCACCACAGCACAGTCCGGATAATGGGGGAGCAGTTTCTCCACCAGATCCATGTTGGCTCTGGCATCCCCTGCCACCCGGTCCCGGCTGGACAGCAGAAACACCGTCACCGGAATCTGTTTTTCCATGAGATACCGGGCCATGACCCAGCCGTCTCCCCCATTGTTGCCCCGGCCCGCCACCACCGCCACCCGGGTCTCCGGGGTGGGGCGGCATTCTTCCATGAAAAAATCCACCGCCCCCCATCCGGCATTTTCCATGAGCACCCGTCCGGAAATGCCGAATTCTTCTATGGTATAGCGGTCCATCTCCTGCATCTGTTTTGCTGTGACTAAAAACATATCTGATCACTCCCATCGATTAAAGGGTTTGATTTCACAATTGTTAGAATCGCCTCCGGGGTTTCGATGACATCCCCGTGCCGGATTTTTCTTCGTTTCCGGGTTTCTGTCTGCCCGTTCACCCGCACCTGGCCGTCCTGGATCCGGAACTTGGCTTCCCCGCCGCTGGCCGCCAGGTTTTCAAATTTCAGGATCTTGTGCAGTTCCACCGGCTCCATGGCAATTTCAACTTTGCGCCGGATCTGTCTATCATCGTTCATGGTTCATTCTTCCTGCAAAGGGAGTAGTCCTATATAATGAGACCAGCTCAATTTGCCAGACAGTGTCTGGCAAATTGGATAATGGGTATACAAAAGGCGCATATTTTGCAGGTTGGATCGGCTGAATCCTTTGCCGTACCTGATTTTCAGATCTTTGGAGAGCCTTAGCAGCAGTTCTTTTCCATATTCCGCCTTTAGATTGCCGGCCTGCTCAAATTCCACAATGCTTTTGCCCACCTGCCAATAGGTTTTGACCAGAATGGTGTTTACGCTTTTGATGGCCCGGGCGCGCCCCTGTTCCAATAATCTTCCGATATCCCCCACCAGGGAAAGGTATGAAGTGTCAACTGGTTTTTTTGTCATATTTCGAACCCGATTTTCATCAGTTGTTTTTTGATTTCAATTCATGAAAGCGCAGGCTGTGGTTCAGCACATTTAAATCGGCACGCTTTGCTGCTTCATTTGCAACCCACTCAAAATATGGCCGAGCGGCCTTGACCGCTTCAGATATTTTCTTGACGATTTCTTGGCACTCAGTTTCTTGATTTGCTTTGTCCCCTGCAAACAATCCCATTCCGAGTTTTCTATGCTCCAAAAGATATGCTGTGCCTTTATAATCAATCGGAACTGACCATGATACTTTTTCGAATTCCCCTAAGTTTTTGTATCCGAGTAAATCTACAAATAAAAAGTAGACAAGATAATATGGAGACAAAGACCTTCCTGCATCTGTACGAGAAGCGGAAAATAAGAAGTTCTTTTCTGTGTTGGTTCCGTTATCTATAGCAGAACAAATGGAGCTGAGAGTTGATTCAACTTTTTCTTTCAGCTTTTTAATTTCATCTGGGAGCTTCATCGTGATCTTAAAATGCATAACAAGTTCATGTGTTGATCTGTGAATCTTGCATATTGTGATGATATCCGACCAAATGATTTTACATTTTATACAACTTTTTCCTATCAGTAATTCTTGGATATGTAAAGAAATATTGACAAATCCGGCCGGGGGATGGAAGGCAACATGGGTTCGGCCGCTGTCAGCGTCCAGTGGGGGGAGGTGCCTGTTGTTTGAACCATATTTTGCCGCCGGCGGTTACAGGGAGTTGGGCATGCCCTGCGGTGCGAACGGCAAACTGTTTGAGGACATACCTGCCCGCAGTTTTTGACGTTCAGCAGGGC
>JAIVHE010000477.1 GCA_020201255.1 Desulfobacteraceae bacterium | reverse complement strand
ACTGTGTGCTGAATAAATGGCGGTCCATCCTCTGCATCAACCTGTCAACCATGTTACTTGTTCGATGTGCATCAGGAAAATCATAAGCTTTTGAAAATTGAGGCAAATTATCCCTGAGTTTGTAAATATTCGGGTTAGTAATAATTTTTTCTCCTCCCCCCAAAAAAAACGGAGTACTGAAAAAAAAAGCGGGACACCCGCAAAAAAAATTGATACAAGAAAAAGCATGACCTCTTCTTGTCAAAATATATCAGCAGCGTGCATCCATCAAATTGATGGTCAGATTGTTGATCAGCCCTCAGACTCACAGCCATATATTTCAATCCCAGAGGGAGAATATCTGGAATTAAAAAACCAGGTGGGTTATTGGAAATCCATGCACCAAAAGGCTCTTTTGCGGGAAGAGGGGCTCAAGCAAGAAATAAAAGAAAAAGATGGTCAAATCCGGGATTTAAAAAATCGGTTATTTGGAAAAAAAAGTGAAAAGAAAACGTCAAAAACAGAAAAAGCCGATCCAAAATCAAATCCGGATTCTCCAAAGGATAAAAAGCCTCGTGGCCAACAACCTGGAAGTGAAGGTCACGGACTGACAGATCGCCCTGACCTTCCTGTCGTAGATGAGCAAGCTTGTTTTCCGGAAAATCCAGTATGCCCTTGTTGCGGATTGCCCTATACGCTTGATGGGAGTACGGGACCTCAAACCCAAATTATTGAGGTTGAAGTCAAAGCCTACACAAGGAGAATTGTCCGTCAGACAGGAACAAAAACATGCTCATGCAAAGGGGTGCCGCAAACGATTACTGCGCCAATGCCCCCAAAACTGATGCCCAAAAGCCCATACGGGATTTCAATCTGGGCGGACGTTTTGTTGAACAAATTTCATTATTGCCAGCCGACGAATCGCCTCTTAGATCAGTATGGGGAGCTTGCTTTACCCATTTCGGCCGGTACAATTTCAGGTGGTTTGAAAAATCTTAAAGAATTATTTCAACCCATCTACAACAGCCTTTATCTTCAGCAAATGACCGAAGACAGATTTCATCAAGATGAAAGCAGTTGGAAGGTCTTTGAAGAAATCCTAGGTAAAATCGGCAACAAATGGTGGTTATGGGTCAGTCTGTCTGAATCCGTTGTGTATTTCCTGATTGCGCCGGGACGCGGTGCAGATGTTCCGATATCATATTTTGAAAATACCCAAAAAGATAAAATCATTGTTGTCTGTGATCGATACAGTGCATATAAATCATTGGCTAACCAAATGCCTTTTATTGTTTTGGCCTTTTGTTGGGCACACGTCCGGCGTGATTTTCTGGATGCAGCCAGAAAGTATCCGGAACTGGAAGATTGGGCACTTTTCTGGATTGAAAAGATCGGTGAGCTGTATCATATAAATAAGCAGCGTTGTGCAGCCTTTGATAAAGCATTACCTGTGCCATGGCAGTCGGAGTCATTCAAAAAGCAACACGAAGCGTTGATTGAGAAGATGAACGAAATGACGCAGGAACGAGATGCATTTATAGAATCACACAATCCCGATGACTCTAATTTGACGGTATTATCCAATGCCAAATACAAAATTTTGACAAGTCTGAAAAACCATTGGGACGGATTGAGTGTGTTTGTCGAACACCCGGAAGTCCCCATGGATAATAATAAAGGTGAAAATGCCATTCGTAATCCAGTAACAGGTCGTAGAAATTTTTATGGTTCAGGAAGTGTATGGAGCGCTCAACTGGCAGCGATAATGTTTTCAATTTTTAAAACCTTGGATTTATGGGGGCTGAATTGTCACCACTGGTTAAATTCATACCTTAACGCCTGCGCTGTAAACCATGGGAAAGCACCTGAAGACTTATCACCTTTTCTTCCCTGGGAAATGGATGAGGCCCGTCTGGAAAAATTGTCAAAACCATTAGATACATCATGACCCGATACTGTGGCCGGGATTTTACCCCAACAGAAATAACACAGATCAGGGCTCTCATAAAAAATAACCCCCAGTTCAACCGAACACGACTTTCAATAGAGGTGTGCCGGGTTCTCCAATGGTTCAAACCCGATGGAGGGACCAAAGATATGTCGTGCCGTGTTGCGATGCTGAAGATGGAAAAGGATGGCGTGATTTGCCTGCCGCCATCTACTCAAAAAACAAAACCCGATAGACGCATTAAATTAACTTCAACGACTGATCCGCAAAGTTCTGTTGTCTGTCCGGTTCATCGTTTGCCGGAACTTAATTCGCAAATCGTTACCAAAGCGACATCTGCTTTGTGGAATGAATACATCGAAAGATATCATTATCTTGGGCATAAGCCGTTGCCAGGTGCCCAACTTCGATATTTGATCACTGCCTGTGAGCAAATCGTTGCCCTGGCAGGATTTGGTGCCGCGGTATGGCAAACCGCACCAAGGGATCAATTTATTGGATGGACCCATGATCAAAGAAAGGCAAATTTGCATTTGATTGTGAATAATGCCAGGTTTCTTATTTTACCGTGGATTCAATCGAAAAATTTGGCATCCAAAATTCTCTCGTTGATAACCCACCGACTCCCGGATGATTGGCACAACAAGTATAACATCCGGCCTGTACTGCTTGAGACGTTTGTTCAAAAAAATCGTTTTGCAGGGACCTGTTATAAAGCCGCAAACTGGCAAATTGTTGGAGAAACTAAAGGGCGGGGTAAATTAGGTGCTACCCCAAAGAAAGGGACGGTGATTGTTCCCATCAAAGATGTTTGGGTTTATCCTCTGGATTCGAATTTTAGGGTTTTACTCAAATCAACCTAAAAATTACTAACCCGAATATTTACAGTTCTATGGCCAGTTCAGACCATAGTTCTAAGTTCAGTTGAGAAAGCTTTTGTGTTGCATGCCAGGTAAAGCTGTGCAATTCATCTCCAGGCAGATAG
>JAIVHE010000476.1 GCA_020201255.1 Desulfobacteraceae bacterium | reverse complement strand
GGCAAGCTGTGTTTCCGAGAGCACCCGGTCATCGGGCTTTAGTTTTCCCGAGTCCATTTGGGTGACAAGGTATTGTTTGATACGGCTGTACAATGCAACGGGATGTGCTGATGTTTCCACTGTTTATCCTCTTACGGTTTATGCTCTTATAGTGTGCAGGTATGCAGTGTCCTGGTCCCGATACCGCCCCTGGAGGTGTGCTGCGCCCGGCCCGAGATCCTGCGTGGGCCTGTTTCCCGCAGGAAAATGATGTACCCAACCAACCCTGCGTTTGAACACGTAACATTTTGGTATTTCCTACCAGGCCCCCTTCGGCTCTGACGGGCCGGGCGCAGCACACCTCCAGGGGCTCCTGTCAAGGTCATCTCGGGTCCTCCCGACACACAATCGTGTGTTGGCAAATATCCGGGCATCTCAAAAACCTCTTGACATCATATCTATACTTGTATAGACAAGTAGTAGCCAATCCACACCCAAAAGTCAATACTTCCAGGAGGAAAAACCATGACCCCGAAAGAAAAATTATGTAATGACCTGAAGATAGGCTGCGGCAAACCCAGGCCGGTGAGAGCCCCCAGGGGCAGTCAGCTCCACTGCAAGGGCTGGTACCAGGAGGCCGCGTTGCGCATGTTGTGCAACAACCTGGACCCGGACAACGGGGAAAATCCCGATGAACTGATTGTCTACGGCGGCCTGGGCAAGGCTGCCAGAAACTGGGACTGCTTTGATGCCATTGTCAGGACCCTGCTGGACCTGGAAAATGATGAGACCCTGCTGGTGCAGTCCGGCAAGCCCGTGGGCGTGCTCAAGACCCACACATGGGCCCCCAGGGTGCTCATTGCCAATGCCAACATCGTTCCCCACTGGGCCACCTGGGACTATTTCCATGAACTGGACAAAAAAGGGCTGATCATGTACGGCCAGATGACAGCGGGGTCCTGGATCTACATCGGGACCCAGGGAATTCTCCAGGGTACCTATGAAACCTTTGCCGCTTTGGGCCAGAAGCATTATGGTGGGGACCTTGCCGGCAAAATCGTGGTCACCGCAGGACTGGGGGGCATGGGTGGTGCCCAGCCCCTGTCCGTGACCATGGCAAACGGGGTGGCGCTGTGCATTGAAATCGACCCCTCCCGCATTGCCAAACGCCTGGAAAAAAACTATCTGGATGCGGCAGCCGACAACCTGGACCAGGCCATTGCCATGGCCAGACAGGCGGCGAAAAAAAACAATCCTTTATCCATCGGATTATGCGCCAATGTGGTGGATGTGCTGCCCGCCATGATAGAAAAAGGGTTTATTCCGGATGTCATCACCGACCAGACCAGTGCCCATGATGAGCTCAACGGATATTTTCCCCGGGGCATCTCTTTTGAACAAGCCCTGAAATTGCGTAAAACCGATCCCGAGACCTACAAAGATATGGCCTTGAACTCCATGGCCCAACATGTGCGCTCCATTCTGGCCATGAAGGACAAAGGCGCCATAGCCTTTGATTACGGCAATAACCTCCGGGCCCAGGCCATGAAAAAAGGAGTGGACAATGCCATGGATTATCCCGGATTTGTGCCGGCCTATATCAGGGAATTGTTCTGCAAAGGACAAGGGCCTTTCCGATGGGCGGCCCTGTCCGGTGACCCGGAAGACATCAAGGTCACGGATGAAGCGCTCATGCAGTTGTTTCCCCAAAAAACAAAAATGATCAACTGGCTGAAAATGGCAGGAGAAAAAGTAAAACATATGGGACTGCCCACCCGGATCTGCTGGCTGGGGTACGGGGAGCGGGAAAAGGCGGGAAAACTGTTCAATGACCTGGTGCGCGAAGGAAGGGTAAAGGCACCCATTGTCATTGGCCGGGATCATCTGGACTGCGGGTCCGTGGCCTCGCCTTACCGGGAAACCGAAGCCATGAAAGACGGGTCTGATGCCATCGCGGACTGGGCATTGCTCAACTGCATGACCAATGTGGCTTCCGGTGCCACCTGGGTGTCTTTTCATGACGGGGGCGGTGTGGGCATCGGCTATGCCCTGCATGCGGGCCAGGTCACGGTGGCAGACGGCACAGACGAGGCGGAAAACCGGGTAACCACGGTGCTGAGAAATGATCCGGGTACCGGCATCATCCGCCATGCAGATGCCGGATACCAGACCGCCATTGACGTGGCCAATGACAAAGGGGTCAAACTTCCCATGATCAATATGCATGATACGCAGCCTCGTATCATATAGTGCCTTCTACGTAACTCATTTGAGTTGCTTGTGGGTTTGGTGCCGGGCAATGCCCCGGCGGGTGCGCTCTTGAATGGTCCTGGAACTGAACACAACATTGGAAAGCCGGAGATATCAATGACCACTGTAACTGACAGCAGCAATCCATTTCCCGAAAATATCGACCAGGTATTCACCCACTGTCGCATGGCCACCATGGCCAAAGGCAATTACGGCATTATGGAGAACGCGGCCCTGGCGGTGTCCGGAAAAAAAATTTCCTGGATCGGCCCCATGGATACCCTGCCTGAAATCCTTGGCACCGTAAAGGTGACAGACTGCCGGAACCAATGGCTTTTGCCCGGGTTTGTGGACTGTCACACCCACCTGATTTGGGCAGGGTCCCGGGCCAATGAATTTGAAATGCGCCTGGCCGGGGCATCCTATGCAGACATTGCCCGGGCCGGAGGCGGTATTTTTTCCACGGTCACCGCCACCCGGGCAGCTGACGAAGACACGCTGTTTGATCTGGCATCCAGGCGCATGGCCCATTTTCTTAGCCAGGGCATCACCACGGTGGAGATCAAATCCGGCTACGGCCTGGATCTGGACACGGAACTCAAGATGCTGGCCGTGGCAGGCCGGCTGCAAAAGACCTGTCCCCAGCAGGTGGCAGCCACCTTTCTGGGAGCCCATGCCCTGCC
>JAIVHE010000475.1 GCA_020201255.1 Desulfobacteraceae bacterium | reverse complement strand
TCACACCCGTTCCCATCTCGAACACGGAAGTTAAGCTCTTTAGCGCCAATGGTACTGCATGGGAGACTGTGTGGGAGAGTAGGACACCGCCGGATTATTCTTCAAAAAGCCCTGACCGGTTACCACAATCGGTCAGGGCTTTTTGCGTTTTAGAATGTGTGCAACCATTGCCGGATTTTTTTCATCCTAACATACGGGCCTGATGAATACAATTCACCGCTTTTTGATACCGGGACCGACCCCGGGACTTTTATACCATGATTGTGGGGTTTGAAACCAATTGATGTACCGTTCTTTTCCAGATACATTTTGAATTATTGAATCCTTGGATAATTGTGATTTGGGCAAAATAACCTTGATTTTTGAAAAACTGAAAAAAGAAAGTATGATAGGCAAATTTTGGTTGTATCTCATGGAAATCAATGATATGGGGCTATAGTTGAATATTGGCAGAAGCAAGTAGATAGAGCGACTCGCAACATAATGCAAGTAAACTTGAACCTGACAGGGTGGCTTAAATTTCTTTTTTATAAAACGCATTCGGACATTAAACGAGTATGACATATGGCAGAAAAACCATCTTATGAAGAACTGGAAAGACGGGTTCAGGAACTGGAAACAGACAATACGCAGCTTAAAAAAAACTACACGAAAGCCGAGTCATTTTCTGAAGAAATAATGATGTATATGAGCGAAGGCCTTGTCATAACAGATACCCGGGCGACTGTCATATTCATCAATCAGCGATTGTCAGAAATGCTTGGATATCTGTCCGAAGAAATCACCGGGAAATGTTGGCTGGATATGATACCTGTCGAACAGCAGGCCATTGCTCAGGAAGCAGAAGCCAGACGTGCCAATGGACTGACTGACCGGTATGAAATTGTTCTGTGTCGAAAAAACGGTGAGAAATTCCCTGTGTTGATAGGTGCCGGACCCCGGTTTGACAAGCAAAGTGGTCAATATATAGGCTCCATGGGTGTAGTGAATGACATTACCGAGCGTAAGCAGACCGAGGAGATTCTGAAAGAGAGCGAAACGGCAGTTCGCAAGAAACTCAAGGCTATTATAGAACCGCAAAGCGATTTGGGCGAATTAGAGCTCGCAGACATCATTGATGTTCCTGCCGTGCAGTCCTTGATGGAAAAATTTCATCAAATCACCGGCATGTTGAGCGCCATTGTGGACAGCAACGGAAAGGTGCTGGTGGAGGTCGGCTGGCAGGACATTTGTAAAAAGTTTCACCGTTGCCATCCCGAGACGCAGAAGAACTGTATTGAGAGCGACATTATTCTTTCCCGTGTCACAGCGCCTGGTAGGTTTAAATCATACCGCTGCAAAAATGGCATGTGGGATATGTCTACACCCATTGTTGTATCCGGCCATCATATGGGAAATATCTATTTTGGCCAGTTTATCTATTCAGATGAAAAGCTGGATGTGGAACAATTCCGAAGTCAGGCCCGGAGATATGGATTTGATGAGGTAGAATACCTTGCCGCACTCAGCCGGATTCCGCGATATGACCGAGAAACGGTTGAGGAGGTCATGGCCTTTTATTCCAGGCTGGGCGTAATGATCTCCGATTTAAGTTTCAGCACTATCAAACTGTCCAGAGCGCTCACTGAGCAAAAACGGACCGAGGAAGCACTCAAAGAAAAAACACAATTGCTTGAGAATATCACTGATAATATGTTCGACCTTGTTTCGTTGACTGACATGGAAGGCAATTTCACATTTCTTGGGGCTTCCCACAAAATACTGAACTATGATCTTGATTCCTTGATCGGAAAAAATGTCTTGGAATTTGTCCACCCGGATGATTTGTCTGAAATATCATCCGCATTTCATGATTTCCTGTTCAAACTTGATGACAACCAAAAAATTGATTACCGATACCGGTGTGCTGACGGTACCTATCTCTGGTTGGAAACAGTTGGACGGTTCATCAGAGACGACAAAGGCAACCCAAAGGAGATCCTCTTCAGTTCAAGGGATATCACCGACCGCAAGCGTATGGAAGAAGCATTGCGCGAAAGAGAGGAAAGATTCCGCCTAATTTTTAATATGGGTGTGAATGCAATGTTTTTGGTAGACAACAATACCACCCAAGTTTTGGAGTGCAATAATAAAGCTTCCCATTTATTCGGTTATTCCGTTCAAGAACTGTTAACCATGAAAATGACGGATCTGTCAACGACCCCTGAAGCGACCCGTCGGGCGTGTCGGGAAGAAGTATCCAAAAAAGAACGCGTCTACCAGAAAAAAGATGGTGGTTTAATATCAGTAGAGATCACCTCCGAACATTTCTATCTTGCCAACAGGGCAGTACACATTTCAGCCATCCGGGATATCACGGACAAAAAGCTTGCAGAAAAGGCACTGAAGGAAAGCGAACAGCGTTTCAAACGGATTCTTGGTGTTGTCCCGGACATGATTTCAATTAACGACCCGGACATGAACATCCTCTTTAGCAACTGGCAGGGATTGGCTGCGGTGCCTGAAGAAAAAAGATTCGAGAATACAAAATGCTACAGGACCTATCGAGGGTTTGAAGATGCCTGCCCCGACTGTCTTGCCAAAGAAGTTCTGAATACACGTGCTTTAATCCAAAAAGAAACACAACTGCCTGATGGCAAATGGTTTGATATACGGGTCATTCCTCTTCTGGATGAAGAGGGCAACGTAGAAACTTTCATGGAATGGGTTCGAGATGTAACGGAACTCAAAAAAACCGAAGAATCATTACGCCAGGCCCAGAAAATGGAATCCGTTGGCCGTCTTGCCGGCGGTGTGGCCCATGATTTCAACAACATGCTGGGGGTGATTCTGGGACATTTGGAATTTGCCATGGAAAAGGCTGAACAGAATCATGATCTGTATGATGACCTGAATGAGATTAAAAACGCAGCG
>JAIVHE010000474.1 GCA_020201255.1 Desulfobacteraceae bacterium | reverse complement strand
CCCGGACAAACCCACCCTGGTTTACTGAGCCGTGGGCGGGCGCAGCCGGGTGGCTGCCCAGATGCTGGCGGGCAAAGGATTCAGCCGGGTGTATAACCTGTCCGGCGGTATCAAGGCCTGGGAAGGCAAAACTGCTGTGGGTCCCCAGAGTCTTGGCATGGACCTGTTCGACGGCAGTGAAACCCCTGAAGATTTTCTCAAGGTGGCCTTTTCTCTGGAACAGGGGCTGCAAACATTTTATATGGATATGGCAGACAAAGCCAAAACCCGGCCGGTGCAGGATCTGTTTGAAAAGCTGGGGGCGATTGAGGCCAAGCACCAGGATGCTATTTTTGCCGCCTATACGGAACTTGCGGATGAACCTGTATCCCGGGATGCTTTTGCAGATATGGTGCAGGCATCGGCCATGGAAGGCGGGATGACAACAGAACAGTATCTTGCATCCTTTGATCCGGACCTGTCTGTTGAAACCGAGGTGATCTCTTTGGCTATGTCCATCGAAGCCCAGGCCCTGGACCTGTACCAGCGGGTGGGAGATCGTGTGAAAAACCCGCAGTCACAGGCCATTGTGCAAAAAATTGCCGCAGATGAAAAAAAACATCTGGCCCGTCTGGGACAATTGATGGACACCTTGTGAATGCCGTAAAAAAGAGATCAAAACAGGAGCAAATATCATGGAAAAACACCTGGTGCTGGTAGGGGGCGGCCATGCCCACATGGTCGCGCTGGAAAACATCAGCCGGTTTGTCAAAAAAGGATACCGGGTTTCGGTCATCGGGCCGTCGATATACCATTATTATTCCGGCATGGGACCGGGTATGCTGGGCCAAACCTATTCTCCGGAGCAGATCCGGTTTGCCACCAAAGATGTGGTGGAAGACCAGGGCGGTGTCTGCTGAGATTGCCGGCAATGTCTGGCAGCTGGCCAAAAACAATGGCGTACACATGCCCGTTATCCGCATTTTTTGTGCAACCCGGTTCATGGGACGATTTTCCAGCGCAATTTCCAGGCGGGTAAAAACAGTTCTGGAAAAAAGAAAGGTGGATATTTTGGAAAATTCCCGGGTGCAGAAAGTTACCGACACAGAGATTGCCCTGGTTTCCGGGGAAACATATGACACGGATTTCACCTTTATGGCAGCCGGTGTGAAGCCATCCCCCATTTTTGCGGAATCGGGTCTGCCTGTGGGACCTGACAAGGGCCTGCTGGTCAATCAATATCTTCAGAGCGTTGCATACCCGCAGATCTTCGGGGGCGGGGACTGTATTTATTTTCAAAACCAGCCCCTGGACAAGGTCGGAGTCTATGCGGTGCGGCAAAATCCGGTGCTGCTTCATAACCTGATGGCAGCCATGGAGGAAAAGGCCCTGATGCCGTTTGATCCGGGACCCCAATATCTTCTGGTGTTCAATCTTGGCGGGGGCAAAGGCGTGCTCAAGAAAAAAAACATCGTATTCGGCGGCAGGCTTGCCTTTACAATTAAGCATTATATTGATACAAAATTTATGAAAAAATTTCAGGCCATTGAAAAATGACACATGTCCTGAAAATTCGTATGGCAAGGATTGACTGTAACATACATTAATTTTTAGGGAGGAACACATGAAAGTAACCATTACCGACCAGTGCATGGGTGACAGAAACTGCAATGAACTTTGTCCTGAAGTATTCAAGTATGATGAGGACCAGCTTATGTCAACTATTCAGGTTGACCCCATCCCGGAGCATCTCAAGGACAAGGTGCGCCAGGCAGCGGCTGAATGCGGAGCAGAAGCTATTATCGTTGAAGAATAAAAAGCGCACCCGCCGGGATAATTCCCGGCACCAAACTGACCAGCAACGCAAATGCGTTACTTAGAATGAAGGTGTTTTATGGCCAAATTCAGGGAAAGCAAAACAGCTCATAACCTGCACACCTCTTTTGCAGCCGAAGCCCAGGCCCGTACCCGGTACAATTTTTTTGCCAACAAGGCCAGGGATGAAGGGTATATCCAGATTGGAAAACTGTTTGATGAAACCGCCAACCAGGAGTTTGAACATGCCCTGCGGTTTTTCAAATTTTTCAATGGCGGTCAATTGCCCATCAACTGGCAGTTCCCCACGGGCGTGATTGAAGATACCCATGCCAACCTGCTCTCGTCCGCAGAACTTGAGGCCTATGTGGGCAACGACATGTATGCAGGGTTTGCCAAAATTGCAGCACAGGAAGGATTCAAACGGGCCGCCGATACATTTGACGCCATTATTGTGGCGGAAAATCACCATGAAGCGCTTTTCCGGCATCTGGCTGATAATATCGCCTCCCGGCGGATTTTCAAAGATGAAGCCCGGATCCGGTGGCGCTGCCAAAGCTGCGGGTATATTCATACCGGTACAGCAGCCCCTGATAAATGCCCGGCCTGCGTACGGCCTACAGGCTGGTTTGAGCGGTTGTGTGAAAATTATTAATGCCCTGCCGCCGGAATAGATACATTCCTGTATCTGTTCCGGCGAATCACTAGTGTATCATTTCCACCATGTCCGTCCCTGGTTTCTGCCGGCTTTCTTTCGTATAACATATTATAATCATGGGATAAAATCGTTTATATCATTCCTGGGCACGCGAATTGCTTTACAATATACCAAGCTAACTTGTTGTAATGAGTTTGTGTAATACGCTAACGACCAACCCGGGAATGGAGGATATATGAGACTTGGTGATATCAAAAAAGACTATAACCTGCTCAATGCAGTGGACTGGGAAATGACCCCGGAAGAGGCCATTGCCCTGCACCTGGAATGGGGCCCGTTACGGTCCCAGTCCTATTACAACTCCAGGGACAATAACAATGAAACCGTATATTTTGTGATCAATACATGGAAAAAACGGCCTGTGCTGACACTGGTGCGCAGAAAAGGATTCGATTCCGAAGAGCTGGGAAATTTTCATCTCCCCGAGGGACTTGAGACCGAATTCATGCAGGGCATCGGTAAATACAAAGGGGTGTATGCCGTGGAAGGAAATGTTCGGGACTGGCTGAAAAAGGAACTTGCAGTGTAACCCATAACCGCCTCCAAAAAAGTTCCTTTGCCAGGAACCGGGTGTCACATGAATGCCGTAATGTGACACCCGGTTTTTTTATTTTCCGTTTTGATTGTTTTTGATAAAATCTTTGACCATCATTTCGCCCAGTTCCCTGGAACGGTTGGTGGCGGATTCCACCGCATTGATCATGGTGGTGCGCAATCCCCCCTGTTCCAGGGTGTGAATGCCCGCGATAGCCGTACCACCGGGGGAAGCCACCCGGTCTTTGAGCTGTCCGGGATGTTCTTTGGATTCCATGAGCAGGCGGGCGGACCCCAAAACCGTCTGGGTGGACAAAAACAGGGCATCTTTTCTGGATAATCCCATTTTGACCCCGGCATCTGCCATGGCATCCACGATGGTGAAAATATAGGCAGGGCCGCTGCCGCTCAATCCGGTAAATGCGTCCATAAGAACATTTTCATGGATGAATACGGTTTTTCCCACTGAATTGAAAATCGCCCGGGCCTGGTCCACATCATTTTCAAGGACATATTCCCCGGCTGCAATAGCTGTGGCGCTCTCTTTTACAAAGGCGCAGATATTGGGCATGGCCCGGATCAGGCGCAGCTTTTTTTGCAGGCCGATGGCAATGGCTGCCAGGGGGACCCCTGCGGCAATGGAGATGATCAGTTTGGACGTATCCAGGTCAGGCGCGGTTTCCTTGAGCACCATGCCCAGAATCTGGGGCTTTGCATCGTGATATAACTCCTTAGATTCGCAAAATTACACAAAAAGAGCATAGTACGTCCATCCGTGAAAAAGAGTCAAGGTAAAATTTTTGAAACAGGTCCTGTCCGGAGATGGATATTTGCCATATGTGGATCAGTTTTTGAATCATCCCATGCCGTGTTCTGATCTCGGGCCGCCCCTGGTGGTGTGCTGTGACCGGACCGAGATCCTGCGTGGGCCTGTTTCCATAAGCGTATCGCAGGGGCGGTTTGTGAACGTCTCTATATTATATTAGGTGCCATCCCGGTATATACGACCGGCCCCCTCCGGCTCTGACGGTCCTGTCACAGCACACCACCAGTGGCTACTACCAGGGCGCTCATGGACCCAAAACCATTATGGCGGACTGGATTTGCATTTTCAGAATTTGCATTTGTTGGTGAACAGGGATAATATGCCGGCAGATATGTACACCAGACAATGACCGGAAGCAAAATAATCATGTCGATGCGATTAAGACAGAAACTGGAAGGGCTGTATGACATGTATAACCGCAGGGCTTTTGTGGATCCAGATCCCCTGTTGTTTCTCTATGATTATCAGGATGTCAAAGACCGGGAGGTGGCCGGCCTTGTGGCGGCATGTCTGGCCTACGGCCGGGTGGAAATGATCATGCAGGCCGTAAAAAAGGTGCTCACATTTCTGGGGCCGGCTCCGGGTGACCGGGTAGCTGATCTAGAAAAAAAAGATATCTGCCGGGGTCTGGACGGTTTTACCTATCGGTTTGCCACCCTGGACCATGTGACACACCTGATTTTGGGGATGCGGCAGGTGATAAGAGAATATGGCTCTTTGGAAGCCTGTTTCATGGCAGGCGCGGATCAAGAGGATACCACAGTCATGCCGGGGCTGGTGTTCTTGTGCCGGAAACTGGATCCCCGCGGAGCCTGCGGCCATCTGCTGGCAGATCCTGCCAAGGCCAGTGCCTGTAAGCGCAGCCATCTGTTC
>JAIVHE010000166.1 GCA_020201255.1 Desulfobacteraceae bacterium | reverse complement strand
AGAATTTTCCACTGCCGTCCTAACTGGTCTCCCCTGGCCATATCCGGGCTCCTTGAAAATCCCTGAGAAAAACTGATGTGACCATATCATGACAAACCGATTTGGGCACGAAAAAAAAATTCAGATGTGACCGATGTGAAAATTTGATTGCCTCTGCAATATCTTCTTTTTTCAATCCTGCCTTTTTTTACGGCACCTCCTTTGAGTCCATTGGAAAAGAACAGGACCATCAAGCGGATGCTGCACCACAGGAGCAGCCCATGTCCGGGGATCCGTACGCGTATTATGCCGGCATGTCAGATTTCCAAACACTTGGAAAGGATTGGACGTGCCAAAAAAACATCTGCATGTCGCCTGCGTTGGGAATTAGTTGATTTTTCTAACTATCAATGATAGTTGCAGTTGATAACGAGTGAGAAAGAATGAGAATTTGTAATCTTGGGAGATTGGCAAAATTTATTTTGTGTTGACATATATCCAATTTTTCATTAGATTAATTTTAACTGTGCCCAAACCGCTAATAACGACTCCGGTTGTTATTAAGTTTGGGCCTTCTTGTTTCAGGAGGAGCTGTTTTCTCAATGAGTCCTCTTTTGCCACCCAAGCCTCATAAAAGTTACTCTGAATTGGTAAACCTCCTCATTTCAAGAGGAATGATTGTTCCAGACAAAAATCGGGCAGAAAGGAAGCTTTCTCAAATCGGATATTATCGGTTAAGTGGTTTTTGGTACCCCTGCAGAGAGTTCAGGACAATATCCAGACAGGTGGACAGTGGCGTAAAGAAGAAACCTCCCCAAAGAGAAGATTTTTTTCAGCCAAATGTTAATTTCAACGATATTATTGATCTGTATCTGTTTGATAAAAGGCTCAGACTGTTACTACTGGATGCAATCGAAAGAATCGAAATACATGTACGTTCCGTAATTGCCCATGAACTCGGACGTAGAGATCCATTGGCCTATCAATCTGATGTTTTTATCCATCCAGCCAAAATGAAAGATGTCACTTATGGCAGAGGAAAGATTCGCAATTATTGGCGGGAATGGACAGAAAATCATGAACTCAAGCTGCGACAAAGCCGGGAGGAATGCATTATACACCATTTCTCACGCTCAATGGCCATACCTTTTTGGGTTGCTATTGAAGCCTGGGATTTTGGAACCATGTCAAAATATTATGAAAACCTGAAAAAAAATTATCAATCTGAGGTCTGCAAAAGACTGGATATCCCCAAACCGGATATTCTGAAACAGTGGCTCCAGACAATCAACATACTTCGCAACAAATGTGCCCACCATACAAGAATATGGAACAGCTCTTACGGAAATCCCCTGCCTACAATCAAAAATTCATATTTCAATACGTTGAATCTTGACAGGAACGCACGGAAAAGAATGTTTGGTATGATTTGTATTTTGTGGTTTCTCGTAAAAAAGATCGGTCCCAGCTCTGGCTGGCTGGATAATGTTCGGGAAGTCATCAACTCAAAACCCTCAATGGACAGCTGCCCGAATACTGCAATGGGTTTCCCGGACAATTCAGGGTTTCCAAAAATCCCGGATTTTTAACAGGTAGCGGTATTCTTCCATGCCGGCAATGGGACAGCGGATTTTCCACAACCGGTTTGCCGCAGAAATCCGGCCGGGTGCGCCATCAAATGGCTGGGAATTAAATCCCCGGTCCCACGGATCTGTCACACCCTTGTGCTATTAAAAAAATCAGGATAAGACAACAATTTAAGATTCTTTGTTTTGGAAGAGAAGTGATTTTTTGCGTTTATTCTCCAGCCTCTTTGAGCACAGCATCAATAAGCTGCCGGCGGATATAGATCCCGTTTTTGATGAGGGCCTCAATGTGCGGTCTGATTTTCTCAATCAATCCCATGCGCTTGGCACGCAGGAGTAATCCGATTGTTCCGATTTGTTTGATGCTTAATCTTTCTGCTATCTTTCTTGCCCGGGCATCATCGAGCAGGATAATGCAATCGGGTGTTGTTTGAGCTAATGCAATTGCCTGGGCTTCACGCATTTTGTAATTCATCCAGGATTTGATCATCATTAAGATTTATCACGGGTATCTCCATACGACCCAGTTCATCCATGAATTGCATTTTATTCATATTACACAGCTCTGCGGCTTTGCCGACAGTAAGACGGCCCAGTTCAAACAGTTTAACCGCCAGTAAGAAACACATTTCTTGCTCAAGTGCTTTTTTTGACTTGCCCGTGGATATCAAAAGATCATCACTGTATGTTATCGAGAGCGTTTGCATCATTATATCCTCCCTGCCTTTAATAAAATGCTTTCCAGTTTTAGGGTAAGAAGGAGTACCAGACAGAAATCCCCCCCCCCTTTTTTTTTCAGCATTATTTTAGGATTTAACTATCCTATACCAATCCGTGTTGGTTTTTACAACCTGAAACAGCTGCTCCTAAAAATCCCCCCGCCCCATTATGCCAGGCCTGTCGCGCCTCGGACCGGTTCCAGTGCACCGCAACCGGCTCCATGCCAAAGCCTGGCATTTCCGGCGGGATTCCGGGCTTTCCACCGCCTATATCGGTTCGGCCAACATGTCCCATGCCGCCATGACCAGCGGCCTGGAATGGAATCTCAAGGTTATTGTTTTTGACAGCAAAGGGATTTAACTGCCAGGGCATTCACTCATAAAGCCGGTTGAGCGCTTCAACCTCTGATTTGATCATCTCTTTCAGACTTTCAGGTGCCAGCACCCTGGCTTTGGCCCCCCAGCTGAGCACCCAGATCCGGATATCATGGATGCCGGCAGTCTGTGCCGAAAAAATGATTGACCCGTCCGGCTGGTCAATGATTTCCTGTGAAGCATGCCACTGCCTTTCTTTGATGTGAATGGCGGCTTCAGGGGAAAACCAGATTTTCACCCGGGTCATTCGGCCATGAAACACCCCGAAG
>JAIVHE010000473.1 GCA_020201255.1 Desulfobacteraceae bacterium | reverse complement strand
GCCATTGCCTACACACCGGGGCCCATGACCATGTTTTCCATGTCTTCCAGCGTGAAGCACGGGTTTTACCGGACCCTGCCGGGGATTTTCGGCGGTTCGGCCGCCTATATGGTTCAGATGGTGGTGGTGTACCTGGGGCTCGGGGTGATTGTCCAGAACTCCACAGTGGTGTTCAACACCATTAAATGGGTGGGCGTCATCTACCTGATTCTGCTGGGGGTCAAAAACTGGCGGCAGTCCATCCAGGATATGGAGATGACCCATACCGGACTGCCTGTCTCGCCGGTCAAGCAGTTTTCCCTGGGGTTTGCCACCGGAATGTCCAACCCCAAGTCGGTGCTGGTGTTCACGGTGCTGTTTCCCCAGTTTATCACCCCGGATCACTACACGGCCCATTTTATGATTCTGGCGGCCAGTTTTTTCGTCATCCAGGGCAGCAGCGCGATGGCCTATGCCCTGTTCGGTGCCCGTGTGTTCAAATGGCTGCGTCAGCGGAACCTGGCCCATATTCAGAACCGGGTCACGGCAGTGATTCTGTTTTGTGCCGGCGGGATACTGGCGGTCAGTAAAAAGTAGCCGTCTTTCGGTACCCGGTTTATTCAACAGGGCCATGAAAATAGGTCACCGGGTCCATGATTTGCAGGTTGCCCCTGGAATAGGGATGCCGGAGGCGGGCCACAATCTGGGTGGCTTTGGGGGGATTGAGCTTTTCCAGGTAATAGGCCAGGTGGGGGGAGATGGTCTCATCGGACAGTTTCACCTCGATCAACTCTTCGATCATACCGTCTTTTACCACCACAAAGTCCACTTCCCGGCCTTCCTTGTCCCGGATATACCGCAGGTCATAGCGGAATCCGTCCCGATCCTCCAGAAAATGCAGGCGTTTCAGCAAAAGAGCCGCCACCAGGTTTTCAAACACGGCCCCTTCATCTCCGATCACATCCCCGTTGTCGTAAAAATAGACCTTGGGCGGTTTCACTACGGCCCGGGGCAGGTTGCGGGTAAAGGGTCGCACCGCAAACACCAGGTACATCCGTTCCAGCACAGCCAGCCAGTTCTGCACGGTTTTGGGAGAGACCTGGATCTCCCCGGCCAGGTTGGAGAACACGATCTGGCCGCCCACCCGGGTGCGCAGCTGGTGGATGAACAGCTCCAGCAGCGAAATCTGCCGGACTTCGGTGAGATCCCGGATATCTTCCTTGATGACACGGTCAAACCGGTCCCGGCGCCATCTTCTGGCTTCCCGCAGGTCACCGTCCAGAAAGGGTTCCGGGAATCCGCCCACGGTCATCAACCGGTCAAAGGCCTCTTTGGCGGTCATTTTTTCCGGGAATTCATCCAGGCCGAAAGGGTGCAGGCGCCAGTAGTGGTATCGCCCCAGAAGGGAATCTCCACCCTGGCGGTAGACATCCAGCCGGGCCGAGCCTGTGATCAGAAACCGGGTCTGGTCCTTTTGGGTATCGTAGATCCCTTTGATCCAGTTTTTCCAGTCCCGGTATTTGTGGAGTTCATCCAGTACGATCAGGCCGTCGTCCTGGTGCCATTTTTCAGCCAGCAGGTCCTGGCGGTCCCGGCCGTAATCCCAGTTGAAGTATTTCCCGGAAAACCCGGCGGTATCGAGGATGTGCTGGGCCAGGGTGGTTTTTCCTACCTGGCGGGGACCGCCGATGAATACCATTTTCCGGGCCAGGTCTTGTAATATATGATCATAGATATACCGCATATGGCTATTTTAACTGGTATTCCAAAACAGTCAAGGCTATTTTGGAATACCAATCAAAACAGCCGGGACGATGGCTTTTGCGCCTGCATGACGGGCGGCTTGATATAATACGGCATCTTCAAAATCTGGAAATGTTGAAATAAGAGCGTCTTCAATCACGGTTCTATTCACAGCGGCGATTTCGAAAAGCAGGATAAGCGCCTTAATTTGATTTTGGGCTTTGGCCGATCCCAACACTTTGGCAGATAGATAATGGATCGTGGTCACTGTTGTGGCACACAGCAACCCTGCGATTTTTCCTTTTTCAACAAAAGACATCAGTTTGCCTGCCGATTCTGCAAAGGGTTCTCGGTCAAGCATGACATCAAGAACCACATTGGTATCAAAAAGAATTTTCATAGATATTTGTCTTCCAGATATCTTTTATAGTCTTTTTTATCCACACCGGATCCCCTTAGAGATCCTTTCAACGATGATACGATGGGCGTGAGTGGTTGTTTTTTATCCATGGAATCATTTTCCAGCAGAGAAAAATAATCAGCAACCATTTGAGAAACAGATTTGCCAAGAGTGCCGGCATGTCTTTTGGCGGTCTTGATAAGGTTTTCCTCAAGCCGAAGTGTGAGTTTGGTGTTCATATGTTTTCACCTCATTTTATGCGTGACGTATAATATTATAATTAGAATACGTCTCATCAGCGCCATTGTCAAATACAATAAAAAAACTATTTTTCATAAGATTTTCATTTCTAATCAAAATTCACAGACAATCATTATTTTTCATTATGAGGATGATACAGGGCTATGAAAATAGGTCACCGGATCCATGATTTGCAGGTTGCCCCTGGAATAGGGATGCCGGAGGGAAAGGTATTGACCGCATTGTCCCGGAAATTGGGAATAGCCGAGTCAGACAAGTTCGGTCTGCTTCGGGCAATAGGCGGGGACTGTGCCGGTGTATGTTAGAAACGGTCACAGGTCTGTCTCAGAAAATATTAACTGTTTCTGAGACGGCTGCTGCGGATTTCAAAGCAGAATTTGGAAGTATCGATGTGGTTGACAGAATAAATGCCATTATCAGAAGTCATGCGGCTTCCATGCTTGACATATTGTCCTGAAAAGCCCGGCCAGAGTATCCAGACGGTGGTGCTGGCGGTTACCGGGCCGCGTTGATGGCCTGATCCATGTCTGCCAGGATATCGTCAATGTCCTCGATGCCGATGGACAGCCGGACCATATCCGGGGTGACCCCGGCTTCAATCAGTTCCACATCCGTAAGCTGGGAATGCGTGGTGGAGGCAGGATGTATGGCCAGGCTCTTTGCATCCCCCACATTGGCCAGATGGGAGAGCAGCTGCAAGCTGTTGATGAATTTTTCGCCGCCCTTTCTGCCGGATTTGAGTCCGAACACCACCATGCCGCCGAATCCGTTTTCAAACTGGGTGGCTGCGGTGTCATGGGAAGGGTCGTCCGGCAGGCCCGGGTACCTGACCCACGCCACGGCCGGGTGATCCGCCAGGAACCGGGCCGTGGCCCGGGCGTTTTCGCAGTGCTGTTTCATGCGAAGTCCCAGGGTTTCAATGCCCTGAAGAAATATCCAGGCATTGTCCGGGCTGATGCAGGCCCCCAGGTTCCGCAGCGGGCCCACCCGCATCCGCAGAATGAACGCCAGCGGGTTCAGGTCCCCGAGATCACGGGCAAACCGCAGGTCGTGGTAGGAGGGGTCCGGATCATTGTACAGCCGGAATTTGGCATCGGTCCAGTCAAAGGTGCCGCTGTCCACGGCGATGCCGCCCAGGGCCGTGCCGTGACCCCCCATCCATTTGGTGAGGGAATGAATCACGATGTGAGCCCCGTGCTCAATGGGCCGGATCAGATACGGGGTGGTAAAGGTGGAATCCACAGCCAGGGGAAGATGGTGTTTTTCGGCGATGACGGCCATTTTCCGGATGTTCACCACATCCAGGGAGGGATTGCCGATGGTTTCACAGAACAAAAGTCTTGTGGCCGGGGTGATAGCCTTTTGGATGTCCGCTTCTTTGTCCGGGTGGACATAGTGCACCTTGATGCCCATTTCCGGCAGCATGTGGGTGAACATGGTGATGGTGCCGCCGTACAGGTTGGCTGTTGACACCACTTCGTCCCCGTGGCCGCAGATATTGATGATGGTATAAAAGATCGCGGCGGTTCCCGATGATACCGCCAAAGCAGCAGCCCCTTTTTCCAGGGCTGCCACCCGTTTTTCCAGTACATCCTGGGTGGGGTTCTGGAGGCGGGAATAGATATTGCCCAGCGCCTTCAAGGCAAACAGATCGGCGGCATGGGCCGTGTCTTTGAACAGATAGGCGGTGGTGCGGTGGACCGGCACTCCCCGGGACAGGGTGTCATCCGTGTGAATACCGGCATGAAGGGCCAGGGTGTTGAATTTGTAGGCCATGGGGATGTCCTTTCATCATGGTTTTTTGGGCTGAATCGTTATCACGAGACATTATGACATTTTTTCCTGTACAGATCATCTGTTTTCTGTCAGAAAATAATCAGATTTGAAAAACGGAGGGTAAGATATGCTGACAAATTCATTCATACATATACCCGGGGTCGGGGCGGTAACGGAGAAACGGTTGTGGACGGCGGGGCTGCTGGACTGGCACCAGGTGGATTCGGCCGGTTCCTGTGACATTCCTGCCGGAAGTCTGATGCGCTTTGCCGGGTGCATGGCGGAATCCTGTTGTGACCATCTGGACAGGAACAACCCGGCCTATTTTTCTGATCATCTGCCCGCCAAGGAACACTGGCGGTTTTTTCCGCAGTTCCGGAACCCATGATCATGTTTGCCATGCGGAGGGTAACCATTGCTGTCGCCTGAACTTCCTTTTTTCAATGACCCGGAGGGGCGGGGCCTGCCTGCCGGCATTTCCTGTGTGATCGACAGCCATGTGCATGTGTTTCCTGATGCGGTGTTCGGGGCGGTACGAAAATGGTTTGATGTCCATGCCTGGCAGATCCGG
>JAIVHE010000165.1 GCA_020201255.1 Desulfobacteraceae bacterium | reverse complement strand
CAATTGAGGCATTATCTCAAGCCCATTTCCATCGGGAAGCTCCAGATCCAGAAGAATCAGATCAAACAAATTTTTTCGGGCCTGTGCAAGGCCGTCTTTAATGGTGTGGGCAGCAGAGGATTCATGTCCCATCTGTTTGAACAGTTTGCTGAAAAACAAACATATCCCGGGATCATCATCAATGACCAATACAGTTATCATGTGCATTTCTTATACTTTTCTGCCCAATGCCTTGCTGACAGCTAAAGCAAGCTCTGTCGCAATCATGGGTTTCATTATCATATCCAAAATACCGTTATCTTTAATAATATCGGCTGTCAACCCTTCATTGAATCCCGTGCAGAGGATTATCGGAAGATCCGGCCGTATTCCTGAGATACGTCTGGATAATTCAAGACCGTTCATCCGAGGCATGGTCATATCCGTCAATACCAAATCAAATTCATCCGGATTTTGTCTGAACCTTTCAAAAGACTGGATGCTGTCAGTCATACAGGTAATTTCATATCCCAGTTTTGACAGCAGCTGTCTGGTCCAGTTCACTATGGATTCTTCATCATCCACTAATAAAATCTTTTCCTTTCCTGTCAGGCTAAAAAAATCAATGGCAGCAGTTTTTGTCAAAATTTTTCCCTGATATTGTGGAAAAAGTATCTGAAAGGTTGTTCCCATTTTCGGCTCACTATTAACAAAAACAGCCCCCTGCATGCCTTTGATGATTCCATAAACCGTGGCCAGGCCCATTCCGGTTCCTTCATTACGTCCCTTGGTGGTGAAAAAAGGTTCAAAAATGCGGTCCATTATCTCTTTTTGAATACCGCATCCCGTGTCAGTAACAGTCAATTGAAGATAGCTGCCCGAGCTCAGTTTTTTTGTCTGGAAAGTGTGATTTGGCTGGATATCAACGGATTCCAACCGAACATCAAGGATGCCCCCTTTTCCCTTCATTGCGTGGGCGGCATTGGTAAAAAGATTCATGAGAACCTGATGAATCTGCGTGGGGTCGGCCATAACAAGGCCATCTGTGCTGTTATAAGCCTGTTTTATTTCAATATTTGATGGGAAGGAAGCCCGTACGAATTTGAGACACTCTTTGATCAATGGCGTAATTTGGATGGGATGATTCTGCACATCCGATCTGCGGCTGAATGTCAGAATATGGCCCACAAGATCCCTGGCTCTCATACCGGCTGCCAGTATCTGGTCCAGATTTTTTTTTGTTTCCACATCCCCGGTAACATTCAATTTTACCAGTTCAGTAAATCCCAGTACTGAGGATAAAATGTTATTGAAATCATGGGCAATCCCCCCGGCCAAAGTGCCAAGGGCCTCCATTTTCTGGGCCTGTTGAAGTCTTTTTCCCATGGTAACGCGTTCTGTAATATCACGGGTTATACCCAGTATCCTGTCAGGTTTTCCATGATTGTCTTTTAAAACCCGGGCAGTGGTCTCTGCCCATATTTTTGTGCCGTCTTTTCTGATCAGTTCCTGTTCAAACCTGTGAGAATGGACTATTTCATTGTTTTTTTCCAGATTTTGTATAAGTTCTTCAGAAATGACGGACATTGTCTTCTTTAAAGAAGAGTCCGTCATGTTGCTGCCGATTTTTCGGCCGATAATTTCTTCTGGCAAATATCCCAGTATCTGTTCCACAGAGGGACTCATATAGGAAAATGTAAGATCGGAAAGCCTGAGTATCCATATATTATCAGTTGCATTTTCAGCCAGTATCCGGTAGCGTTCTTCGCTGTCACGCAATCTGTCTTCAAACTGCTTTCTTTCAATAATTTTCCACATCCCGTTCATTATGAGTGTAAGTTGGCGCAGATCCGATGTAACATATTCCTGCTTTTTGTTTCCAACCCCAACAAGGGCTACTATTTTTTGACCATTAAAAATGGGAATACTCATGAACCGGTGAATGGCAACATGACCCTGGGGATATCCTTTTTTGTCATAAGACTGCGGGGCATTATAATCATTGATAATGACAGCATCCCTTTTTCTCAATGCTTCTACCCACAATCCGCTTTTTTCGATATCATAAATCACAAATTTGTCTTTGATTTCGCATTGTTTCATTACTTGATTTGACCATATGTGCATTGTCAAAAAGGTTTCATCCTCACTTAAAAACGCCAGAAATCCTATCTCACTTTGGGTCATCTGGATGGCTTCTTCCAGAGAAAATTCCGATAATTCACTTAAAGAAGCCTCTGACATACGGCTTAATTCAAGTAATTTTTTAAGCCGCAATTCATCAAGATGTTTTTCCTTTTCTGCAATATTTTTCTTTTTTTCAATCTTCAACGTCTGCCATGTTATATAAAAAGACATCAGAAGAACTATGCCCAGCACCCCCAGAAAAATCTTTAAAAACCCTTGTGAAATAGCCCCTATTTCCTTTTTTATATCATCAACATACAATCCTGTTCCTACCACCCAGTTCCAGGGAGAAAATCTTTTAACATATGAAATTTTAGGAGCAACCCGGCTGACACCATTTTCCCATTGCCACATATAATCCACATAACCGGAATCCTTTGCAACGGCTGTTTTAACGAAATCCACCAAAAAATGTTTTCCAGAGGAATCAGTCAAATCTGTTTGATCCTTGCCTTCAAGATCAGAAGCAAACGGATGCATGATCACCTTGGTCTGCATGTCTATGATCCAGAAATAGTCTTTGGTTTCATTCCCATAGCGCAGATTTCGAACCTGACTGATGGCCATCTGCTGGGCTTTTTCCAGGCTCAATTCACCCAGAACCACCCGGTCATGGTATTCTGACAGCAGACTCCAGGTGGTGTCGGTAAGTCCACGAATCATCTGTTTTTTTTGTTCCATCAAATGGTTTTCCAGTCTGGGCAGAAACACGGCAAAAACGCTCAGAACAAATAAGGCATAGGTGATATAAAGGGGGACAATAATTCGCAGGGATGCTG
>JAIVHE010000472.1 GCA_020201255.1 Desulfobacteraceae bacterium | reverse complement strand
AGGGACAATATTCCATTTGAAGGCTCAATTTTGGATCTATCCGAAGATTTAGCCGGCAGTATCGAAGCACCCTCGGATATTTCAAGCAATAAAGATTATCTGGAAGGATACGGCGCATGAAACAGAAAAGAGTCATTGTTGATACCGGGCCATTCGTCGCATTCCTCAACAAAAATGATTCTTATCATGAATGGACAAAAAGTCAATTTGCTTTTATCTCCCCTCCTTTCATATCCTGCGAAGCAGTCATATCAGAAGCGTGTTTTTTGCTTCGCAGTTATCCCAATGGGGCTCGTAACGTTTTGGAGCTACTCGAACGTGAATTGATAATTCTACCCTTTGACTTGGAAGCGGAATCAAATTCCATAAAAATTCTTATGGAAAAATACAGAAACGTTCCAATGTCTCTTGCTGATGCTTGTTTGGTCAGACTCTCTGAGCAAATATCAGAAAGTACTGTTTGCACATTGGATAGTGACTTTCGAATCTATAGGAAAAACAAGAGAAATATAATTCCCGTTATTATGCCAAACCGGAACCCCGATATCTGAATGGTTTGAAATTACATCTTTATTCCCTTTATGATACCGGATTCGGTGGGACCCGTGTAATCCAGGCGGATGATATCTGTCAGGCCTGCGGCGCTCATCATCTCCCGGATTTCCGATTCCGTGTAAGACTGGCCGGATTCGGTGCCCAGAAACATGTTCAGGGAAAACAGGGCTGCAAATTCAGGCCGGTCCCGGGTGTCTGCCAGGATGAAGTCATGGATGAGCAGCTGCCCGCCGGGCACCAGGGTTTTGGCGGCATGGGCCACGATATCGGCGGCCTTGTCCGGTCCTTCTCCGTGGAGGACATGGGAGAGCCAGGCGACGTCAAATTCCTGATTCAACGGGATGTCATTGGTGGTGTAATCTCCGGGAACAAACCGAATCCGGTCTTGCAGACCAAACCGTGTAATGGTTTTTTCCGCAAACGGCCGGGTTGTGGCAAGATCGAACACCACGGCGGTCAGGTCCGGGTTGGCTTTGCAGAAATGGATGGCATAGGTGCCGGGGCCGCCCCCCATATCCAGCAGGCGGGTACACCCGGACAGGTCCACGGTTTGGGCCACAGCCGGTGCCGTGGCCATGGCATTGTTGAACATGCCCATCAGAAAGGCTTCCCGCCATTGGTCCGAAGACACGGACGACCGCTCCCGGATGGGACCGCCCCGGGTCACGGCCTGGTCCATGCGGACCCAGGAGTCGGCCAGGTGATGATGGTGCTGGATCATGTAACCGATGTACCGGTCCGAATCTTTTGACAGAAATTCGGCGGCGGCCTGCGTGTTGGCATAGCCGGAGGGTGTTTTGGTCAGCAGGGCCATGGCAGCCAGGGCATCCAGGAGCATGGTGAGGCCCCGGACATCCCACCCGGTTTTCTGGGCCATTTCCCTTGTTGTCAGGGTTTTGTCGCCGATAAGGGTGAAGATATCCAGCTTCACGGCCGCATGGAGGGTGCAGGTTTTCCAGTAGGACCCGGACAATTCCAGCAGGGTGCCGGGATGCCACTCTTTTGTTTGTGTCTCTGAACTGTCGCACCACGAAGAGCGCGAAGATGTATTGAACGAATCATTTGATACCATTTTCAAGTTCCTATCCTGTTTCATTATGGACCTGTCCGGTCATTTCTCCTGCCACTGGGGAGGCCGTTTTTCAAAAAATGCGCTCACCCCTTCTTTGGCATCCTCTGTGGTGCACAGCCGGGCAAACGCCTCGTTCATGTAAGCGAATCTTGCCTCATAATGAAGGTCTTCGGACCGGTAAAACGCGGTTTTGGCAATGCGCACCGCCACCGGGCTTTTTTGGGCCAGCTCGGCCGCCCAGGCCAGGGCCTGATCGTCCAGGTCCTCTTTGGGGACCAGTTTGTTCACCAGTCCCAGGTCCAACGCCTCCTGGGCTTGGATCAGATTGCCGTACAGCAGCAGTTCCAGCGCCTTTTTCCGGCCCACACACCGGGATACCGGAATCACCGGTCCCACACAGTTAAGCCCCACGTTGATGGCGGTCAGACCCATGCGCACATTGTCTGCGGCGATGACCAGATCGGCGGCGGCGGCCAGCCCCATGCCGTTGGCGGCGGCCACCCCGTGGACCTGGGCGATCACCGGTTTTGTAAGCCTTGAAATGGTCACCAGGGGATGCTCCATGGTCTCGATCCACGCCTGGTATTCCATGGGGGTTTTGCCGGCCAGTTCTTTGACATCGATGCCGGCACAAAATGCCTTGCCTTCCCCTTTCAGCAGGATCACCCGGACTGCCGGATCCGCATCCAGTTCCAGCAAAGCCTGGTTCAGCTCCTGTGCCATGCGGGTGTTGAAGGTGTTCATCTGCTCGGGCCGGTTCAGCGTGATGGCAGCTACGTGATCGGCGGGGGTTGTCACCAGAATGTCTTGAAATGCCATGGCGGTCTCCTTGTCAACGGTTGAGGGTGGTTATCCATATGGTTTTTTTTGCAATATCATTGTTGCCCAATCAAAAAGATACCATATGTGGCCAAAAGATTGGGTAAAAATGTGACGATTTTTCCTTCCATTTGATGATTTTTTGTATTGATGGCCGCTTTTTTCAAAATGGTGAATCCAGCCTGACGGGCAAAGTTTTCAAAATCCTTGAGGCTGAGGACCCGGATATTGGGGGTGTTGTACCATTCATAGGGCAGCTCCTTTGTGACCGGGGCGCACCCGGTGACCATCAGCTGGCTGCGGATCCGGTAATGCCCGAAATTGGGAAAACTGACCACGCATTTGCCGGCCACCCGGAGCATGGACTGGATCAGGGATACCGGGTCATACACCTGCTGCAGGGTCTGGGAGCAGATGGCATAGTCGAATGACTGATCCGGGTAATCCATGATTTCGGTGTTGATATCCCCCTGGAGTACGGAAACACCTTTTTCTATGCAT
>JAIVHE010000471.1 GCA_020201255.1 Desulfobacteraceae bacterium | reverse complement strand
TTGCTTGATTAACAGCGTTTTTATGATTTTAAACTGCTTATAACTTTTTTTAATAGGCTTGTATTCAAAGGATTCCGGAATCAGGGGCAGAGTCTCAAGGCGCCATTTTTTCAATGCCGTGTCATAATCTTCCGGCTCGCAGAGGGTCACAAGGTGGCCAACTGCCCAGGTTATGACAAAGCCATTTCCTTTAAAGCATCCATCACCCTTGGTTTTTACACCCAATGCTTTGGCAAAATCGGATGCCACTGAAAATTTTTCTGTGAGGATCAAATCTGTCATGTCTTTGTTATAATCCTTTACAATTTTTTACCGGTTTTAGGGCTGACACCTTAACCAGGCCAGATCCAAGTTACTTTTCCAGTGCAGCAGTCCTATCCGGCTTTTTTTTCTTTAGCAACAGTTGCCTGAAATTGACGGCCATGTTCAGGATGAACAGTATAGGAGCTTTGGACTTCCATTGTGGCACCGGCGAATACTTTTGTCTGGTGGACAATGACTGTTTCTTGGCCTTGGGGATTATTGAACGGCATCACCCGAAGGATAGACCACCCGTTGTCAGGGTTATGGTATGTGACCCTGTCCACAATCCCTTTAAAGATTTCAGTGATAACTGCTGTATGGTTCTCTGCTTGTGGCCTCATCATCTCCTTTTGCATGACATTGTGATCCAATAACAATAGTTACACCAATTCAGTATATGTTTTCAATGTGATATAAAAAGAAAAAATGGAACTGACAAAATGAAAGATGTGCTGCATTAAAAATTCTGGACGTGGACAATTTTTTATTTCCCCAAAGCGGATACAAAAGCGGATACAAAACAGGGTGTATTTTTTGTATCCGCATGTATTTGTTGCAACGAAAAACCGCGTGTTTCAATGTTTACGGGGTGGTATCGAAGTCCTTTCACGCCGGCGATAGGGGTTCGAATCCCCTTGGGGACGCCATTTAGATAATCAAGGCTTTCAGCGGTTCGCTGGGGGCCTTTTTTTGTTGATATTTTCGGTTTCCGGCTGTTCTCATGGACCAGGTAATTGTCTGCACGACAGGATCCTTGCATATAAATAGAAACACACCGCCTGGCAATGTTGCACCCCTGGTGATGCCGTGTGCGATCATACCTGTTTAATAATAATAACACATGGTGTATACTGAATGGAAAAATGCTGTCATACATCATAAGGAGTACCATATGAAACCGGTAGTGGCCCTGGTGGGCCGGCCCAATGTGGGCAAGTCGACATTGTTCAACAGGCTGGTGAGATCCAGGCAGGCACTGGTGGATGACATGCCCGGGGTGACCCGGGACCGGCATTACGGGCAGGCTGAGTGGAATGACAAACCGTTCACCGTCATTGATACGGGCGGGTTTTTGAGCGTGGATGATGATTATTTTGCCGCCCAGATCAAAGAGCAGCTTGCCATGGCTGTGGAACAGGCAGATGCCTTGGTATTTGTCCTGGATGGGCGCTCCGGGCTGTCTCCCTATGACCGGGATCTGGCAGCGTTTTTGCGCAAAACCAAAAAGCCTGTATTTTATGTGATCAACAAGATTGAAAATCTGCGCCAGCATGATGATGTGACAGAATTTTACGCCCTTGGCATGGTTGCGTTTTATATTATTTCAGCAGAGCACGGCATCGGGATTGATGATTTTCTGGATGACCTGGTGGCGGAGTTTCCCGATGTTGTGGAAGCTGAACCGGATGAAAACGAGCCCATCCGCATTGCCATTGTGGGACGGCCCAATGTGGGCAAATCCTGCCTGGCAAACCAGCTGTTCGGCGAACCCCGGGTGGTGGTCAATGAAACAGCCGGTACCACCAGGGATGCCATTGAACTAAGCGTAACCCACAAGGCAAAACAGTTTGTGCTGGTGGATACGGCCGGTATCCGGCGCAAGGGCAAGGTGACAAAAAAGCTGGAAAAATTTTCCATCCTCAAGTCGCTCAAAAGCCTGGACGACTGCCATGTGGCCCTGATCCTCATCGATGCGGCAGAAGGGGTTACCGACCAGGATATCACCATTGCCGGGTATGCGGAAAAAAGGGGGTGCGGTGCCGTTTTTCTGCTCAACAAATGGGATCTGGTGGACAAGCAGGAAAAAAGTGAAAAAGCCTATATTACCGAACTGCGGTATATGGCTAAGTTTTTGTCCTATGCCCCGGCCATGACCATATCCGCCCTTACCGGCCAGCGCTGCCACAAAATTCTGGATATGGCCGCAAAAGTGTATGCAGAATATTGTTTTCGCATCAATACCGGCATCCTGAATCGGATTATCGAAGATGCCGTGTTCAGAGAAGAGCCTTCTTTGCACAAGGGCCGGCGCTTGAAATTTTTCTATGCCACCCAGGTGGCCACCCGGCCCCCGTGTTTTGTCTGTTTTGTCAATTATCCAGCTGCTGTGCATTTTTCTTACAAGCGGTATCTGATAAACCAGCTGCGTCAGATGATTCCGCTGCACCTGACCCCTGTAAAACTGTATTTCAGGGAAAAAACCGGGCGCATGGATTTTTCGGACAAAACCAGGGAAAAAGAGCGCATTGCCCATAAAAAAGAGCGGATCACGGTGAAACGGGATAAACAGCGCAAAGACCAGAGCCGCAAAAAACGCAAACGGGATCAACAAAATCTGAACTGATGGATCTGTTTGAATCAAGCGCCGATATGCAGATGGCAAAAGATGTCCCCCTGGCAGACCGCATGCGGCCCAAAAAATTAGACCAGCTTGTGGGGCAGGATCATTTGATCACAAAGGGCAGCCTGCTGCAAAAAGCCATCGGCAATGACCGGGTTTTCTCCATGATCCTGTGGGGTCCGCCCGGATGCGGCAAAACCACCTTGGCAAATGTCATTGCCCATGAAACCAGATGTGAATTTGTCAGAATCTCAGCCGTGCTGGCCGGGGTCAAGGATATCCGTTCCATCATCGATACGGCCAAGGAAAAAAGGTCGTTGTTTCAACAGCGGACCCTGCTGTTTGTGGATGAGATCCACCGGTTTAACAAAGCCCAGCAGGATGCGTTTTTACACCATGTGGAAACCGGGTTGATCACCCTGGTGGGGGCCACCACCCAAAACCCCTCCTTTGAGGTGATCCCGGCCCTGGTGTCCCGATGCCGGGTGTTTGCCCTCAAAAACCTGGAACCTGTGCATATCCGGCAGATTCTGGTCCGGGCCCTCACAGACAAGGAACACGGCCTGGGGTGGGACCGGGAAAGGTTCCAGCAAGATGCCTTGGATTTTCTGGCTGCAACGGCAGACGGGGATGCCCGCATTGCACTGACAAATCTTGAAACCACGGCATTTCATTTTTCAGACCACACCTGCATCACGCGCAAAGACCTGGAAACAGTGGTGGAGAAAAAAGCCCTTCTCTATGACAAGGCCGGGGAAGAACATTTCAATCTGATTTCCGCGTTTATCAAAAGCATGCGGGGCAGTGATCCGGATGCCGCCATGTACTGGCTTGCCCGCATGCTCATGGCAGGAGACGACCCGTATTATCTGATTCGGCGCATGGTCAGGTTTGCCACAGAAGATGTGGGCATGGCAGACCCGGGGGCCTTGACCATGGCCCTGAATGCCGGAGAATCCTTCCGCCTTCTCGGACGGCCCGAAGGGGATGGCTCCCTTTTCCAGGCAGCGGTGTACCTTGCCACAGCCCCCAAAAGCAATGCCGTGTATGCGGCCCAGAAAAAGGTAACAGACCTGGTTGAAACCAGCGGATACCAGT
>JAIVHE010000164.1 GCA_020201255.1 Desulfobacteraceae bacterium | reverse complement strand
AGCCGGGTGATGACCCGGGCCTCCCGGTGGGCATCGGCCACTTGTGCCACATCCCGCAATGTCACCCGGTGGGTGCCGTTGCGCAACAGGACCAGGTTGCGGATATCTTCCAGAGAGGAAAATTCTCCCATGGTACGGGCGATGATTTCCTGTGGACCCACCGTGACCCGGCCCCCGAATTGTTCGATGTTTTCTTCTTTCAGGCGGTTGAGCACACTGCTGACGGTGAGACCGTATTTTTCCAGGGCTCCGGGATTGAGGTACACCCGGATTTCACGGACCAGGCCGCCGATGATTTCGGTGCCGGCCACACCGGGAACCGCCAGCATCTGGTCCTGGAGCCATTCATCCGTCCAGGTGCGCAGCTGCACCAGGTCCCGGGTATCGGACCGGACCGTGAGCTGCAAAATAGGAATCTGGGACGGGTCTGCCTTGAAAATAACCGGAGGGTCGATATCCCGGGGCAGTTTGCGTGCCACCCGTGCCAGGGCAGCCGTGGCATCCTGGTAGGCCACATCGATATCTCTGCCATAGCCGAAATTGGCGATCAGGCTGTACATGCCTTCGATGGAAGAGGACTCCAGATAATCCAGGCCGTCCACCGTCATCATCTGACGCTCGATGGGGTCGGCCAGGCTGCGCTCGATCTCCTCGGGCGTTGCCCCGCTCCAGAAGATGTTGAGCTTGATCATGGGGTAGGTCATGTCCGGCAGAAAATTGACCGGCAGACGTAACATGCCGTACAGGCCCAGTACCAGCAGGGCCAGGGTGATGGCACTGGTGGCCAGCCGCTTTTTGACCGTGTATTCGGTGATTTTCATGACGGCAGATCCGTCTTCCCGTTAGACGTCACTTTGACCAGGGACTGGTCTTTGAGTTTTTCCTGGCCGGCAATGATGAGCTGGTCACCGGGAGCGAGTCCGGAAAGGATCTGCACCCGGCCGTCCACTTCCAGACCGGTGGTAAGACTGCGCCGTATTGCTTTGCCGTCTTCCACGACAAATGCCCACACTCCTCCGGCCGGATCCTGAATCAGGCAGAAAGCCGGGACGGTGACGGCATCGGGAATATGGATCAGGGTCGCCTGAATCCGGGCGAACATGCCCGGCAGCAGGTCCACGGGCTCTGCCAGGACCGCTTCCACGGTGCGGGTCCGGGTCCGCTCATCCAGCCCTGGATAGACCCGGCTCACCGTTCCCTGGAACATCTTGCCGGGATGGGCATCCAATTGTATCTGCACGCCCATGTTTTTGTGCATCTGGGTAGACACGGTTTCCGGCACGGAAAATTGCACCACCAGGCTGGCAGGATCGAAAATTTCGATCAAGGGGGTGCGGGGGGCCACGTAATCACCTTCCGTTACAAACACCCTGGAAACAATACCGTTCCAGGGGGCGGTGATGCGATAATCCTGGGCACTTTCCATGGCTTTGGCCACCTGGGCTTTGGCATTTTCGTACTTTGACTTTGCCGCATCCAGCTGGGCGCCCGGAATCGCACCACCCTCCACCAGCCGGGTGATCCGGTCCAGGTCGGAGGCCTGTTCATTCAACAGTTGCTCAGCCGCTGTCAACTGTGCCCAGGCTGCTTTGTCCCGGCTGATTTGCAGCAGGACCTGCTCTTTTTCAACCTGGTCTCCTTCCCGGACCAAGCAGTTTTGGACGATACATGATTCCACCGGGCCTTCTCCCGGGGATGCCAGCCGGGCGGTTTTTGTGGGACCCACCGCGCCGGAGAGGGATATGGTTTTGGAAAAAACCCCGGGCGTGACGGTTTCCACGGACACCTGCGGCAGGGGTTTGGCAGTTTTATCCGCAGCCGCAGGCGGTTCAGGTGCAATGGGTTTTGTTTCAGCGGCTGCCGTTGTTTCGGTTGATGCCACCAGTGCCGAACCCGGGAAATACAACTGGGTGACCCCTAAGCCGATCAGGACCAGCAGCCCCAGTGCCAGAATGAGTTTATTTTTTTTCATTACATGTTTCTCCTGTTGCAAGCCGCAGTTTTGCCGCAGCAGTATGAAAGTCTGCCACAGCCCGGGCGTAATTGGTTTCCGATTGCAGCAGAGCTGACTGCGCATCCAGCACATCAGTCAGGGACCCGCTGTTCAACTCATATTTCATCCGTTCGATGCGCAGGCTTTCTCTGGCCTGTTCAACCGCCTGCTGCACGGCATTTACCCGCTGAGAGCTGGAATTGATGTCCAGCACCGCGGTTTCCACATCTTTTTTAATCTCCAGTTCCAGTTTGCGCAGCCGTTCCTGCCCTGCTGCCAGGGTGGTCCGTTCCTGGCGGATCCGGGCGGAAATGCGGTTTCCGTCAAACAACGGGACAGATAACCCCAGTCCTGCGGCACCAACATCTTCATCCTCCCCCGATCCGGCCATGCGGACACCATAGCCGGCCGTCAGGGATACCGCCGGCCAGTACTCGGCCCTGGCCGCATCCACCCGTCTGGCCTGCGCTTCCAGCCGGGTTCGGGCCGCCAGGTAATCGCTGCGCTGATTTAAGGCGATGGCCACCAATTGCGGGGGATCTGCTGTGAGGCTGGAAGGTATCACTGTTTCCCCTTTGAGGGTCAGGGTATCTGCCGGGTCATCCACCCCCATCATATTCACCAGCAGCCGTTTTTGGGCCGCCAAAATGTTTTGTGCCTGCAGCAGGGCCTGCCGGAGATCGGCCAGCCGCACTTTTGTGCGCAGCAGGTCCACCCGGGCCGCCTTCTGGGCTGCCAGCAGCTGGGACACCTGTTTGTGGTGTTCTTCCATGGGCACACGTTGAAAACAAGCGCTTCTCCGGAACGGGCCAGCCTTTTTTCTTCGGCCAGGCGGAGCAGTTCCGCCGCACGGATCTCACTGGATATCCGTCCGCCTGTGAACAGCGGCATCCGTAATACCAGATCTCCTCGGACAATATCCGGGTCAAAAATACCCGGTTCTCCATTGTAGCCGGCCGGGATCAGCCGCTGGTCATCCAGATGATGCTGCCACCCGGTTTCCGCCCGAACGTCAGGCCATTGGGCGGCCCGGGCCGCATCATACCGTGCCTGTGCCGTTGCTGCTTCCCATTTTACTGCAGCGATTTCAGGGTTGTTGGCCATGGCGGTCTCAATGGCTATTGCAATGGTCAATGGTCCCTGAATCGGTATGTGGAGTGTGTGCGTTTGCGGTGAAGGCCGGACGGTTTCCCGGGGACCGGAACCAATGGTCTGGTCAGGAGAGACGGGTGCATAAGGGTCGGTGGGCTGGGTGAGTACACAACCGGACAGCCCCATGGTAGCGGCAGTGATACCCATGGTTAATGCAGCCCGCACAATTTTTTTTCTGATACAAACTTGCAGCATGTTCATTCCCCGGTTTGGTGTCATAAAATATTTATGCATCGATTCGTCAGTAATGGTGCTATTATAAGCAGTAATGGTGCCAATATGAAAAGTTGTTTTTTAACTATCTGAAACCAAATGATATCTTTCTGACATCCGACAAAATGACTTTCGGCCGGACCCTTTTTTTTGGTTACATATTACCCGGACGCATTGATCCATCTGGATACAAAGTATCCAATTGACGGAACGTAATCGCAACCGGTGTTCCGGTTTGGTCTGTCAGGACATGGGGTAACCAGGCGTGCGCCTGCGGGTATGTTTGACGAAAACCAACCCGGCCAGGCTTAGGGAGAAGATCAGAAACAACAGATCCCGTGCCAGGGTCAGCGCGGTGATGGGATCTTCATCCGGGGCCGCGGAAAAACATCCGCAGCCGATGTCCAGGCCCCGGGCCAGGTTGAATATGATCATTCCCACAAACAAAGCCATTAACATGGCTGCCAGGGCCGATGCCCCGGCCATCCA
>JAIVHE010000470.1 GCA_020201255.1 Desulfobacteraceae bacterium | reverse complement strand
TGACTATAAAAACAATTCTGTGATAGTGAAATGGAAGCTACCAAAGGGTAAAAATGAAATGATAGTTACCGGGATTGATGGAACATATAATATTGATGAGATAGTTGAAAAAATTATGTTTGACAGATAACTCATTCCATTTTACAAAGGCGCGTTTTATTGTCAAATGAACCTGATAATGACACAATTTGGTTGAGGTGTAGATGTTTCAAGCTGCGACATACTCTTTAAAAAGCAACAAGCGTTTGTGCTCCATAAAAACGTATTTTATTTTCTGGATGGTTTTTATCTCGGTTTTCATTTTATCGATTCCTTGCCTTGTCAATGCGCTTGAATCCATTCGCGTAAAGGTTGGAGTTTTGAAAGACTTTCCGCCGCAATATTCTATTTCCAAGTCAGGGGAACCGCAGGGATTTGCCATTGAGATCATCGAAACGATTGCCCGATTGGAGAACCTTGAAATCGAATACCGCATATATGACACATGGGCCGAAATGTTTGAGGCCCTTAAAACCGGACATATAGATTTGATACCGAATCAGGGGATTACCAAAGAACGCAAACAATGGTTTGCATTCTCGGATCCTGTCGAAACCTTTCCGGTGTCCATTTTTACCCGGTCGAATGAGCATCAAATTTCCAGCATAAAAAGCCTGTTCGGCAAGCAGGTAGCCGTTGTTAAACTTAACATTGGAGAGGTGCTGGTGCAAAATGAATCATCAATCATTGTACAGAAATACGAACATGTGGAAGATGCTCTGTTCAATCTGTTATCGGGCAATGTGGATGCACTGATTTTTCCTGAGCCGGTTTTATGGAAATTGGCTACCAACGCTGGAATAGCCGATAAAATAAAAGTCGTAGGCAGACCATTGACCGAAATTTTGCGCGCCATATCGGTCGCCAAAGACAACCAGATGCTTCTAAATCGGATCAATATGGCCGTGGAAAAATTGATTGGTTCCGATGAATACAAACAAATTTTTACCCGCTGGTACGGACAACCTGAACCCTATTGGAACGTGAAAAGGACCGCTGGCAGTCTGATGGCCCTGTTGATTGTTGTAGTTGTTTTTATGGGGCTCTGGCGATATCATTCCATGAATCTTTTGAATAAAAAATTGCAGAAAAGCCTTGATAAACTGTCCACTGCCGAGGAACAGCTCAGAATTTCACACGACACGTTGGAGCGGCAGGTCAAAGAGCGAACCTTTCAATTGACCGAAGTCATTGGTGAACTGGAAACTCTGTTCAATAACAGCCAGGTTGGTATTATGGTTTTCAAGGGAGAACACGTTTTTCACAAGGGTAACCAGAGGCTGGCCGATATCCTGGGCTATGCTACACCCATGGAAATGAAGAGATGTTCAATGAAAAATTTTCAATTGACTGAAGAACGTTTACATGACTTCATTGAAAGGTATTATATTCAATTAAAAAACAAAGAGATGAACCAGATAGAATATCAGCTTAAACGCAAAGACGGGACTTCAGTTTGGTGCACCCTTTCGGGTAAAGCACTTGATACAGTGATTCCTGCTGACTTAACCAAAGGCGTGGTTTGGATGGTTGATGATATCAGTAGAAAAAAGCAAGATGAGATTGAACGAGAACGGTTATTGTTGAAACTGCAAAATGCGCTGAGCGAAGTCAAGCAATTAAGCGGACTGCTGCCCATATGTATGCACTGCAAAATGATACGCGATGATAAAGGGTACTGGAATCAGATAGAAGCCTATATTCATAAACACTCTGATGTGGAATTCAGTCATAGTATTTGTAGTGACTGCGCCAAAAAATATTATCCGGATGTGGACCTTTATGATGACTGATCGTTTCCAAGGATAATCCACTGCAAGATTATTCATAGCCTTGATAAGCTGCTGTTCAATGAAATTGGGCAGACGGAAATTGACAATAAGATGCCGGGGTTTTACCTGGATTCCAGAACAATGGCAGATTCTTTATTATGCGTGCTTTAGTTGCGAATACCGAAAAACATAAAAGGAGGCACCCCCCATGAGTATCAAGAAACTATATTTAAATACCAGGCCGATTTGCAAGGTCACCTTCCGATTATCACGAGTACTGTTCTTTTGGAAACTGTGACAACAGCATTTTGAGTCTTTAACTTTTCAATTCAATAAAGAAGTTGTTCCCATGACACATGAAAGTGCGGCATACAAAGCGCTGAAACAAGACATAGCGGCATTGCAGAATAGCAAAGACCTGTTTCACGCCATTTTTGAAGGGTCCCGTGATGCCATTTTCATCACAGATGAAAACAAACACTTTGAATATGTCAATCAGGCAGCCTGTGTACTTACCGGATACACGAAACAAGAACTTCTTTCAATGATCATACCGGATCTTCATTCTCCCAGTGATATGAAAGATTTTGAGATTTTTTTTGACAGCATCCTCTGCGGCAGGGAATCCATTTCAGAAGCGGATATTACACGAAAAGACGGTACCAAAATACCGACGGAATTCAGCAGCACCGCTGTTACCATCAGTGGGAAAAAATTCATGCACACCACTGCAAGAGATGTTTCAACCCGAAAACAGGCCGAAACGTTATTCAAAGAAAGTGAGAACAGGTATAAACTTTTGTCTGATGCCACTTTCGAAGCCATTTTCATTTCTGAAAACGGAATTTGCATCGGCCAAAACAACGCAGCTTCCCGAATATTCGGATATACCGATGCCCAAGCTTTGGGACGGATGGCCAAAGACTGGATTCACCCGGATGATCGGGAACATGTCAAAAAAAACATATTGTCCGGGAGTGAAGATCCTTATGAAGTCAAGGCAATGCGCAAAGACGGGTCGACATTCTGTTGTTCTATTCAAGGCCGCAATTTCAATGACAATGGCAGAAACCTGCGGATTACGGCCTTGAGGGATATCTCGGACAGAAAACAGGCGGAAACGGAAAGAGACCAGTACCAGTCCC
>JAIVHE010000469.1 GCA_020201255.1 Desulfobacteraceae bacterium | reverse complement strand
TCTTTTTCTTTGCAGTAGCCGCACGATTCGATCAGCCTTTCGTAATACGGCGGGTTGTAGGTCATCATCAAGGACGGCGGATAATCGAATCCCTCGATGAGCAAGCCTGCTTCGTGATTGGTAGACGGGTTGAGCGGGCCTCTTATAAAGGTCATCCCCTTGTTATGAACCCACGCCTCCACGGAAGAAAACAGGGCTGCCGCAGCTTGTGGATCATCCGCACATTCAAAGAATCCCCAGATGCCCATTTTTTCGTTGTGGAACTGGTTATAACTGCCATCGATTATGCCGGCAATCCTGCCCACCGTCTTTTGTCCCCGTCGTGCCAGAAAAAGAATGCGCTCGGAAAATTCCCAGAAAGGGTGCTTGAGGGGATCCAGCATCCGACGGACTTCTTTCTTGAGAGGAGGAACCCATTTGGGGTATGCCACATAGATCTTCCAGGGCAGTTCAATGAATTCTTTTAATTCAGACCCCCTTTCCACGGTAATTATCTCAATGCCGTTCATCATACTCCTCACCAGAAAAAAAATGCCATCCGATGCCCATCGCAACACATGACAATAACTTTTACAAACTCACTATGACCCACTTTGTATTCACTTTGTGTGCCAAAATTCCCATACCTTGCACTATAGTGGACCCCATTGTCAAGACAGTTTTTTGCTCAAAGTAATCGTCAATATTCGGATGAATTATCCGATCAAATTTTATAAAATTAGGTCTTATATGACCAAGGGCTGAATATGACCTAATTTTTTGGTGTTACATGCCGCCGGTTTGAAACTCTTTATGGCCCGATACCTTTGCCGGCCAACAGGATGGCGATTATGAGCCGGATACAAAGGTCCCGGCACGTTAATTGAATTAAATCAGTCTGTGAACGAATCCAACACACGGATATAGATCATCCGTGAACCCTAAAACCAAAATATGTAAAAGGAGAACTTTCATGAAATCTTTCACGATCAAACTATTTACCGTCCTGGCCATCGCTTTTCTGCTGTCGGGGTGTTATGCAAAAAAAGAGGTTAAGGAGGATCAGACCATCCCCGCATTTACCATGATCCCATTCAGCGCTAACGATTATGATTCAGCCATTGATAATTTTGTCATTATCCTGGATGCATCCAGTTCCATGGGCAAGCCATACAGGGGAAATGAAAAATTGGATATGGCCACCCAAATTGTCACCCGCATCAATCAGACCCTGCCGGAACTGGGTCAGAACAGTGCTTTCCGGTCCTTTGGGCACAGCCCTGCGGTTTCCGGCGAAAACACGGTTCTTTTTTACGGCATGGAGCCATATTCTAAACAGACCCTGGGTGAAAATTTCAAAAAGATAACTGAAGCAGGTGGTACAAGCGCCCTGCATGAAGCGCTTACCGCCTCCGGCCAGGAAGAACTGAATTCTGTTTACGGTAAAACCGCTGTGATTATTATCAGTGACGGTCAGCCGGAGTTCAGTTTAGAATCTCCCATTACCCTGAAAGCAGCCCAGACCCTTAAGGATGAGTTGGGGACAGAGCTTTGCTATTATCCCATTCTTGTCGGTGATGATGAAAAAGGGGCCGTGCTCATGGATGAAATCGTGCGTATCGGCGAGTGCGGCTTTGTCTCCAATGCAGATAACCTGTTGACGGACGCCGGCATGGCCAGATTTATCGAAGACATTTTTCTGACCAAAAAACCCGCTCCGGCACCCCAGGCAGTCACTCCTCCGCCCGCCCCGGCTCCTGCTGCACTGGAAGGGACAAATACCGAGGGTATCTGGGTAGTGGATGAGGCCTATTTTGATTTCGATGAATCCGAGATCAAACCAGGGGCCTTTGATTATCTTGATCAAATTGCAGACATTTTGAAAAAGCATCCCCAGGTTACTGTCAAAGTGCAAGGTCATACGGACAATATCGGCACCAAAGCATACAATGAAGCGCTGGCCATCAGGCGTGCCAAGGCTGTGAAGACCTATCTGACGGAAAAGGGCATTAATGAAGATCGTCTGACCGTTGAGGGATTCGGCTTCTCCAAGCCGGCGGCTCCCAACACCACTGACAGGGGCCGTTCATTGAACCGGCGTGTTGAACTCCATCCGATGAATTTATAATATAAAGGGGTCATTTTATGAACAAGCTCCGTTTTTTCAGACAATTGGTTATCGTACTGTTTCTGACGGCCCTTATGGCAGGGTGTGCGGGAACACGAACACGTGAAAGCACGGGCGAATATGTGGATAACTCCGTCATAACCGCCAAGGTGAAGGCGGCAATACTGGAGGACCCGATGCTGAAAATGTTCCAGATCAATGTGGAGACTTTCAAGGGAGAAGTGCAGCTGAGCGGCTTTGTGGATTCCGCAGAAGCCGCTGCCAGGGCTGTGCAAATCACCCGAAATGTAAAAGGAGTTACATCGGTTAAAAACAGCATGGTTGTAAAATAAGCAGGACCATCCCGTTGCCGCTCATCATTGGTGCCATTGCTCTGGTGGGCGGTATCGGGCTTCTGTGGTATTACCATTGCGCAAGAAATTGTCCGAATTGCGCATACGGCGCGTCGTGCCATTATAAAAATATAATTGAAATCCATAGTGATTTTTGGAGCCGGCAAAGCTGGATGGTCAAGGAGGTTCAAAGATAATGATCGCAAAATCAAACGATTTGAAAAAAAAAGTGTCTGCCAAGAAAGCTTTGCTAGGACGTGTGCTTAAGAAAAATAAGAAAATCAAAGTATCTGTCAAGAAGGCTGCCAGTGAACTTATAGGGGTAAATCAAATTCTACAGCAAAACAAGGTCCCTGTTCGGATTAGGAAACAGGCCCTCACTCAGAATGAAGATGTCAAACAGAAAGTTGTAAAAGCCGCAGACGATTTGAAGCAGGTTAACTTCGAACTCACCGAAGAAGTGGCTAAGCAAATAGTTGTCGAATCCGAACTGGCCATAACAAAGACGGACTTGACCAAAGC
>JAIVHE010000163.1:3056-4102 GCA_020201255.1 Desulfobacteraceae bacterium | reverse complement strand
CCGGTTTCGGGCCGCTGGTTGTATAACATCAGGCCTGATATTGAAACTGTCTTACTCTTTACTTATAACACCGGTTACAGGGATTTTAAAGGGGCATGCTGATTATTTTACCCCTTTCCATTACCGGAAGGCAACAAAAAGGGGCAAATGGAAGAAGAAGATTCGGGTGGTCAGTCCACCTGGTTGCAGTCAGCACTTGTCTGTGGATCACAATCCATGGTGAGGGGTGGTGCGGGCATCAACTCTTTTTTGCAGAAAGGGCAGAAGGCGGTCGCCACATTGTTATCATCCATAATGGATTCCGACTTGAATGACATGTTAAACCGGGTTGACCCGGGATAGCTGCAATGCTCATGGGTGCAGATATATTTTGTTTCCATTTCGTAACACTCCTTGGGTTAAATTTAGGCAATCATACCACTACTTTTAAAAAATAGCAATTGCCCTGTGATGGTCTTATGACACAGCAGTGTTAGCGGTGTGTGAGAATCCGGACAAAAATCGGTTACTGCATGAAAAATTGTGTTGTCATCCTTTGACCACGGCCAGGGGCCGCAGCCGGGCTACCATTCTGGAAATACCGGCCCCATGGACCACTGCCACCACCTCAGATACATCCTTGTAGGCTTCTGGCATTTCTTCGGCCAGCGTAGACCGCCCTGTATATCGTACCAGAATGCCCTTATTTTCCAGCTCCTGCTGGATGGACCGGCCCTTGCCCGCCTTTTTGGCGGCTTTGCGGCTTAACCGGCGGCCGGCCCCATGGCAGGTGGAGCCGAATGTCTCCTCCATGGCCATATCTGTTCCGCACAGCACATAGGATGCCCTGCCCATATCCCCGGGGGTGATAATGGGCTGGCCCACCGTCTGAAATTTTTCAGGGATACCGGAAATTTTCGGCCCCAGAGCCCGGGTGGCACCTTTGCGCACCACACAAACCACCTGTTTTTTGCCGTCAACCATATGGGTCTCTTTTTTGGCGATATTGTGGCAGACATCATAGAGCAGGTGCATGTGCAGGCTCCGGGGGCTGATGGACAGGATTT
>JAIVHE010000163.1:0-2963 GCA_020201255.1 Desulfobacteraceae bacterium | reverse complement strand
TTCCAGGGCCTTTGTGGTCAACAGAGCTGGATCTGCCTGGAAAAGGCACCCGTTTTCTTCGGTATGGGCAATATCCGACTCCTGGCCAAACCCCTGTGCCACTGCCCAGGAGCTGCCCTGTTTCAATACCTGTTTAAGATCTGCATTGGACAACCGAATGGCTCCTGTGGCACCCACTCCGGAAGGGGCTGCCTGGAAAAGACCATTGACCAGGGCTGGAAGGCCGGGACGGATGTCATCTTCTGTCAGGGAGGTGGTGGCCAGGCGCACCCCGCAGTTGATATCATATCCCACACCCCCCGGACAAATCACCCCGGTTTTCCAGTCAAAAGCGGCCACGCCTCCGATGGGAAATCCATACCCCAGGTGAATGTCCGGCATGGCCATGGCGGCTTTGAGTATCCCGGGCAACATGGCCACGTTGGCCACCTGCTGCCCACTGCCGTCCTGCGCCACCGCCCTGATGCCGGATTCCGCGCAATAAATGATGCCCGGCACCCGCATCATGCCGGTTTTCGGTATCCGCCACCGGTATGGATCTATCTGTTCAAGCTGCATATCTGATCTCTTTCAGGCCAACCGTCTGCGCTGGATATTGAGTTTGCGCATCCGGGAAGCAAAGGTGGAACGGTTGATGCCGGACGCTTTGGCAGCCCATGTAACGTTCCAGTTGTGTTTTTCCAAAAGCGCTGTAACATAGGCTTTTTCAAGGCCCGGCCATGTCATTGCAGACAGATCGGCCAGGACATCAGAACTACCCGCACCAGGACTGGAAATGTTTTGCCCTTCTGCAGCCATGGCACCAGTCTCCCGGATATGGGCTGGCAGATGAACGGCCTCAATGGTGTCATCAGGAGCGGTAACCAGCAGATATCTGATCAGGTTTTCCAGCTCCCGGACATTGCCGGGCCATGCATAGGCCACCAGGTGCTGCATGGCGCCAGGAGCCATTTTTTTTCCAGGCATGTCGGCTTTTACCGATTCTTTTTCCAGAAAATGCCTGACCAGCAGCGGAATATCTTCGCGTCGGCTGCGCAGGGGCGGCAGTTCCACCGGCAGTACAGATAACCGGTAATACAGATCCTGTCGGAAACGGTTTTCGGCAATCATCTGCTTGATATCCTTGTTGGTGGCAGCCACAATCCGCACATCAATATACCGCACACGGGTTTCCCCCAGGGGTTTGATTTCATTTTTCTGGAGGACCCGGAGCAGACCCGCCTGCACATTCATGGGCATATCGCCGATCTCATCCAGAAAAACTATGCCTTTGTCGGCTGCCTCAAACAGGCCGGCCCGGTCTGTGGCGGCACCGGTGAATGCCCCTTTTTTATATCCGAACAATTCACTTTCCAGAAGGGTCTCAGGGATTGCCGAACAATTTTGCACAAGGAACGGCATTTTTTTGCGGGGGCTCAGTTTGTGGATCTGTTCGGCCACCAGTTCCTTTCCTGTACCGCTTTCTCCGGTGATCAGCACGTGAAACTCGGTGGCTGCATAGCTTTTTACCAGATCCATGCTCTGTTTGAATGTGCGGCTCTGTCCCACGATAAAAGGATCCTGCCTGATACGGGACAACGCTGTTTTTAAATGAAGCGATTTCTTTTTTTCCGTGGAAAACAAAATAGCATTGCTCAAGGCGATGGAACAGATATCCACCAGGTTCTGCAGGTGATCCAGATAGCCTTTGTCCAGATTCAGCCGGGTTTTGCCCGGGGTGGTGTCGATGATCTGGACCGCGCCATAGACTTTCTTTTCCCGTAAAAACAAAGGAAAGCACAGAATCTGGCTGCTTTTCACCGCAAAGCTGCTTTCCACCTCCTTGAAATGACGGCGGTCACTTTGGGTTTGCGCCACGGTCATCTGCTGGTTCTCAATCACCCATCCCACAATGCTGGGGTGACGTCTGTCCAAAACAACACCCCGGATGTTTTCACTTTCATCCCCGGCAGCTTCCACACAGACATAGTGGTCCTTTTGCCTGATCCATATGGACCCCCTCCTGACATTCTGGATTTCCAGCAGGGAATGGAGAAATTTTTTCTGGAGGGCCCGGGGATCCAATTCTTTAAAAAGCGCAAAATCAGGTGTCTGCATATTTCCTCCCGAAAAACAGTGATATATAACTATTTAAATTAAATAGGAATAATGCCTGTGAAATAAAATCATTCACAATTGCGTTATGGTAAAATCAAATAAAAGATATCGAATAATATCAATAATATCAAACAATATTTACAGGGGTTGGCACACAATATGAAATGATCAGGTGTAAACAGACCATCATTGCCGGCATGATCCGGCCAAAGGAGTTGCCATGGAACAGAGAATCATGGAACGGGAAATCATGGAACAGAGAATACGGATTGACCGCCTGGATACAGCCCGGCTTACCTGCCCGGACTGCAGACGAAAAAAAATTCTGCAGATGTCCGGTCACACATTTACAAAACAATATACCAAAATCACCTTCCGCTGTCCCTGCGGATATACCGGCTCCGCCATCCTGGAAAAACGATCTGATGCAGACGCAGAAATTGGACTGGCAGGGACCTTTATCTGTTCAGACACCACCCGATGTTCCGGCAGAATGACCATCAAGCGGCTGAGCAGCCAGGGGATCGCTTTTAAAACCAATGTTGAACAGCAAATAGACCCGGGTCTGACCTTGCGCCTGGAATTTGTTCTGGATGACGGCAAGCAATCCATTGTACACAAAAAAGTGAAGGTACTGGCAAGAGATGGCAAATATCTGACGGCAAAATTCATGTCCGGCGAACATTATGACAACCTTGGCCCATACCTGTTTTTCAATAAATTGTATGTATAATGCTCCCATCAGGGCAGCCCGCGCCCAGTCCAGACAGCAGCCGTTTTTTGGAAATTGGTATTTTTCCCTGCGGTCTCCCTTTACATAAGGGAATAGGGGTCCACATCTATTCCTAGTGCAACGGTTTTCGCCC
>JAIVHE010000162.1 GCA_020201255.1 Desulfobacteraceae bacterium | reverse complement strand
TTTGAGCGGTGATATAACGATGGTCAGCTCACCGGTCCTGTGATACCGGTGAAGAGCGGGGATCTGGTAGCAGATCGATTTTCCTCCGCCCGTAGGCAAAATACCCAGCAGGGAGTTACCGCCGGACACTCTGAGCCAGGACAAGGCATAGGCAAGAACAGGTCTTTTTTGAGGATAACCGCAGAACTCGATCTAGATATTTTCAAAGGCAGTTGAACATATTTTTCCCCGGCACACCGTCATAAATATCTGTTTGGCACTATCCCGGTCCGGAACAGATTTGGACAAGGCATGAAACAGGTCAAAAATGCCGGTCATTTCTGATTTTTTGCCGCTTGAAGAAAACGGTTCAAAAGCAAAGGCATAAAATGAAATCAATCCGGGATCAATCCGATGTAATTCCGAAAATGCCGCAACCTGGTCTTCAAAAACATCCCGGGTCAATTTCGCGTCTGCCACAGGGTTGTTTTTACTGTTCTTGACCAGTTTGTAGTTTTTTATCAGCTTGTGATACGGGTTTTCCGGAAATGCGAGGGGTGACAGATAAAGCGTATCAATAATCGGGAGATGCAAAATCAACGCATCCGGTAAAACTGCTTTTGCAAGAGCAAGGTCATGGTTGATAATATTGTGACCAAGTATATAATCGGCACCAGATGAAAAGTCCGACAATTTCCTTAACGCAGCCTTGCTGTCCTTTATATCTTTTTTTTCAAAGGTGTTTGCGTTGAAAATTGCACCGATATGAAAGATATCCCCATTGGGACCGGTTTCAAAATCAATAACAAGGGCATGTGTAAATTTTTCGAGAATCCGGCTGCCCATGTCTTCAGCCGGGTTGCTTTTCTCGCTCAAAAGATCAGTATTCAAGACGGACTTTGCCTTTTATGGTTTTCTCGATCTGTTCAATACTGGAATATTTTGTTCTGTTTTTATCTACTTTGCCAGTAGCCTGGCTTTCTATGCAGATGCATCACTGCCATAATTCTGATATGGTCGTTAACTATCCGATAGAGAATTCCGTACGGAAACTTGTTTGTGAGACAACGCCTTGTTTTTGCATCAATACCCGTCCAAGCATATGGATGCTCACATATTCGTTCAATTGTAGCGAAAATTTCTTCAGAAAATTTCAAGCCTAACCCTGCCTGACATTCTTCGTAATATTCAGTGGCGTTAATAAATTCTTTTTCAGCAATTTCATGAAAGCTAAATTTCATTTTGAAAATCGCTTCCGAATTTTTTCGAAGACCTGATCACCAGAGATAAGTTTTGCTTCTCCACGGTCAAGTGCTTGGCAACGGCGTTCAACTTCGGCTGACCATACCAGATCAATATCTTTTTGAGTCGGTAAATTGGTACTAATCAGCAACTTATCTATAAGTATAAGCCGTTCATCTATAAGAGGAAAACCCTCTCCAAGTCGTCTGAGACCATGAGTAAGAGCGGCGGCATAGTTGCTTACTTCCTGCACATCATCTAAGGGAACTCCGGGTTGATGTTCGAATTCAAACATCAGGAGGTCTGAGAGTGATGATTGCGTGCCCTCGATCATAGATGAGAGCACCGCTTCTTTGCGCACATACATATAAAGGAAAAGCGATGTATCTGGAAGCAGTACGGAGACACTGTCCAGGCGGCCAAGGGCCAACAGAGCCTGGTCAAATTTTTCCCTGAGTTCGGATGACCATTCAATGGAAGGTGCCGGTAGCAACGGGGCTGGAACGAATGCTTGCGCCTTTTCTCCAACTGTCGATATATTGATATACTGGCCTTGCAGATCTCTGTTCATATATTTATTTCAATTTTTGAATTATCCACTTTCTTATTTTAAATTACTGCTTAATGTAAAATAACGCCATGCCGACAGATTGTCAAGGAACATTCCATAATTGACCAGAAATCTGTGCTAGGCTATGTTTGAACTGACGGGCCGCACCGTGCGTCCGAGTTAACGCTCCGGCTGTGCGGTGCCAGCGTAAAGATTTTTCGTACAAATAACTGCGTTTCTCCCGGTGTTTGCACGAGCCGGTTGTTGTGTTTTTCTAGTGGCTTAGCTTAGAACTAGCGAGACGATTGAGGCTGACACCGGCTTCTGCTGCTTTTATAGCAAGGGCACGATGGATTTCGGGCGGAACTCGAACCATAAATTTCCCACTATAATTTTTGATAGCAATAGGTTCAGGTATTTTTTCTTTGTTCTCACTCATGTCATTGATTACACCTGCAACAATATTTCTAATGCCTTTTAAAGCAGCTTCCGGTGTATCATCCAACCAACTTAAACTAGGAAATTCTACACATAATCCCACATATTCATCGTCATCTGCCGACCAAGTCACACGATATGTATAATGATCATTTTTGATTGCCATTTTCTACCTCCAACCTTTCAATAGCTTTTAATACTTGCCTTACTTGATAGGCCTTTGCTTTTCCTTTGGAATTTTGGATATTGACACATGGGTCGCCTCTCCATGGGGTTTTGTAAACTCTGTGACTTGACCCTGATTGTCGAGCATCTCCAAAGTAAAAAACACACACTTTGCATAATTCTGAAAACTTTACATCTTTTGGATTTTCTTGAAATTGTTTTAATTTTTCAGCTATGCTTTTCATAGTCACATAATATCATTATTGATACCAAAGTCAAGTTGCAAGAATTTTGGTATTAAAAATTTGCATTTCGATTATGAACTTGCCGGTAAAACTTTGCAAATAACCGGCTTGCCCGGTTGATTTGGCTGGTTGAATTTCAGAGTGTACTATCCAACGTATGCAGATTGCCTTGAATTGTTTGTACCAATTCATTTTTTACTTTTGCCCGGAATGCAAAATCTTTCCAATTTTTGACCACCGTATTGATATCCTTAATTATTTTTTCACCTTTTTTTATATTGTTTGCTATGGCCACCGTCATTAAATCTTTTTTACCGATACTTCTGTGTTTTCCATTTATGCTTAACGTCTGCTGGTTTACCCACACATTTTTAGGATCATACGAATAACAGACATCGTATGCCGGTGAAAGTCTCCATTTTCGATCCTGTTTCAACCGGAACGAAAAGTTTTTAGTGTGGTCATCACAATTGGTTGCCAGAACATTGAATACCATTCTGCGGAACATTTGCTCTGCTTCCGGATATTTTAGACGCAACAAACGCATTGTTTGGAATACTTGCTCATAACTGTATCCATAAATATTATTATAATCATAATGCTGGATTGCACAGAGGGTTTGAATATGGTGCCTGATATTGTTTTCCTGCCGATCGAATCGTTTCGTCATAAAATGGGCCCGGTTGTTTTCTTCCAACAATTCGCACTCTGACATTTCAATGTCACATTCCTTTGCCATCAGATAATATGCGTATTCAACACGTCCCCAGCCCTGACTGTCTCCGAATTGTGCACCGCTTACACCGTCAAGCTTTATGAGCCAATGTTCAAATCCTTTGGGCGATCGGGTCTGACCAGATCTAACTTCTTTTGTTTTTTTATTGTAAGCGACAACAGCCTTGGGCCTTGCACCACCCGCAGAGGTTCCGATTTTTATAAGTTCTTTCATCGCCTGTTTATCATCGGCACTGACATTTATTTCAAAATTTTCTCTTTCCGAAAGTATTTTTTTCGCAACGTCAACAAGGCTTGCTATGTCAACAGAAAATGTGTTTTTGCCTGCTTTTAACTGGGCAGGCTCAAATTCCAAGGCACCCATCCCCCTGGTGCCGATAAAACATAGTTTTTCAACCGGATTCATGCTGTTGGGAGGTCGGCCATTTTGGGCCAGCCATGCTTCAATCAGCTGATTGCCATATTTATCAGGCAGAGAGTCTGCTATCAAACCGGGTAACCCTTTAAATGTATCCTCCGTCATATTTTTTGACGGGCGCAGATCAGGAAAACTGTACACCCGGCTGCCATTACTGATCGGCATTTTTATCGGAGAAATATCCCAGTTTTTTTCTATAAAACTCTTATCAAACTGGAAACTCGACAGTTGCCGTACAGGATCCCATCTGACAACACCCGCAAACGTACCCCAGATATGTACATATGCATAATCTACCACCCCAAATCTCCATTTGAATCGTTTGTTTTGGGTTTAGGTCTTGCTCTCTTTTTCTTTTTTTCTTGTAATCTGGCGTACGCTATCGGGCTGATTGTCTCCTCGATGGTGAATATGCGCAACAAATGGATCAAATCAAGCACCCTTAATATCTGGATTAGGGTCGCAAGCGTTATCGACTCTCCATTTTCTATCTGGCTTAAGGTCCAGCGATTTATTCCAGCGTCTTCTGCGACTTGAGCCTGTGTTCTATTCTGTTCCAGTCGCTGATGCCTAATATAGGCACCGATGGCGCCTATAATTGCT
>JAIVHE010000468.1 GCA_020201255.1 Desulfobacteraceae bacterium | reverse complement strand
AAAATTGTCAATATCCACATTGGACAGAAAATGCAGATCTATTTTGGGTGTGTAGCATGCCTTCAATGCTTCATACACAAATTCACACCCCAGATAAGACCCGCCGATACCCACCACCACCGCATCGGTAAAAGTCTTTTTCTTTGTCCCTGTCAAACGGCCTTGATGGATTTTTGCAGAAAAGAGATCTATGGCATGGGTGACTTTTTTCATATCATTCATGATGTCCGCATCTTCGGGCACCAGGTTCCCATCAAATAAAGCCCTGGCAGCAGTATGCAGTGCTGCCCGGTTTTCTGTGGCATTCACCTTGTCACCCAGGACCATCCGGGAAAACATTTTTTTTGCTCCGGTTTCTTTGGCAAGGGTAACAAGGTCATTTTTTGTCTGTTGATCCAGGCGCTGGCGGGAAAAATCAAAAAACAAGCCCGGCACAGCCAGGGAAAATTGTTCCAGCCGGCCAGGTGTTTTGATCATCTGTTTTACATGAAATTGCGGCGAATCAAACCGGGAAGCCTGGTTTTGCAGGGACATAAAGCTGTCTGAATCATACATGGGTAACGTATCCTTCAAATTATGTACTATTCATGATTTCATTGATTGGCTGATAGTTTTGTACCAGTATTTGAAGGGAGTGTAAAGAGATCTGGATATTTGCCATAAACATGTCAGGTTTTCAATCGTTTTGTGCAGCACTCTGTTCGAATCCCCGCCCCTGGTGGTGTCCTGTGCCCGGCCCGAGATCCTCCGGGGCCGGCTGCCTATGCTCTTTTCAGGAAAGGAACCAATCAGCCGGTGACGGCCCTGACATCCCGGTATGCCTGCAGGCCCCTCCGGCTCTGACGGTCCGTTCACACCACACCACCAGGGGCTCCCCAGAGAAACGGTTGCTACTATGGCCAATATCAAAAAAAGAGATTGTGGGGGGACAATTTTTTTCAACATCGGTCAATAAGTTGTTGACAGCCGACTGCCGGGGCGATTAATACTAGGTCCTATGAAACCATTCGATCATACCATCAAAGAGAAACTGTTGGCAAAAGGTGTGGCCATGCCCAACCCTGATTCGGTATATATTGCCGATGATGTGGATCCGGACCGGATTTCCGGAAAAGGGGTTACAGTGTTTGCCGGATCCAAAATTGTGGGCAAAAACACCCTGATCCTGCCGGGTACAACCATAGGCTATGAAGCGCCGGTGACCATGGAAAACTGTCTGGTCGGGAAAAATGTCCGACTCAACGGCGGATATTTTCAGGAAGCGGTTTTTTTGGGCGATAATGTGTTTGGATCCAACGCCCATGTCAGGTCCGGTACGATTCTCGAAGAGCAGGCCGGTGCAGCCCATACAGTGGGACTCAAACAGACCATCTTGTTTCCCTTTGTCATTTTGGGCAGCCTGATCAATTTCTGCGACTGCTTCATGGCCGGGGGCACCAGCCGCAAAGACCATTCAGAGGTGGGGTCCTCTTTTGTGCATTTTAACTATACCCCCAACCAGGACAAAGCCACTGCTTCCATGATGGGCAATGTGCACCAGGGCGTGATGCTGGACCAGCATCCCATTTTTCTGGGCGGGCAGGGGGGACTGGTGGGGCCGGTGCGTATCGGATTCGGCTGTCTGACAGGGGCGGGCACCATTGTCCGCAAAGATGAAGAACGTCCTGACAGAATGATTCTGGCTGGGGGAACCAAATCGGTTTCTCTGCCCAGGCGGCCGGGTCTGCATACCGGGGCTGTCCGGATATTCAATCACAATATCCAGTACATATCCGCCCTGATCTCCTTGTCTGCCTGGTATGCCCATGTACGCCCCATTTTTGCCAAAGATGCTTTGTCCAAAAAACTGATAACCGGCCTTCAAAAAAATCTGGCCGGATGTATCCATGAACGTATCAGGCAGCTGGAAAAATTTTGTGATACACTCAGGGCTTCACAGGCCCATGACCGGATTTTGATAAAAATGGAATCCGCCAGAAAACAGTTTGATGCGAATATGGACCAAAACACCCTGACATCTCAGGGGCAAACCTTTGTCACCCGGTTGACGGCTCTGGCAGCAGACGATAAAAAAAACTATATATCGGTTATCCAGCATCTTGACGACAAAACCAAATCGCTGGGATCCGAATGGCTGCATGGTATTGAAACCAGTTTAGCAGAACCGCTGCAGATCTAAAAAATCATTTTAAGGATAGAATATTCATGACAAAAATGTTTGGAACTGACGGTATCCGGGGCCGGACCAATGTCCATCCCATGACCTGTGAAATCGCCCTTAAGACGGGCAGGGCAGCCGCACTTTTGGCCCGGGAACTTGGACAAGAACAGGTGGTCATCGGAAAAGATACCCGCATTTCCGGGGACATGCTGGAAGCGGCCCTGGCAGCAGGTGCAGCATCCGCTGGTATGGATGTGGGCCTGGCAGGGGTGATACCCACACCCGGGGTGGCTTTTCTGACCGCTCACCTGAAAGGGGTCGGGGCCGGAATTGTTATTTCAGCTTCCCACAATCCGTTTCATGACAACGGTATTAAAATTTTCCAGAAAGGCGGCATCAAACTCACGGATGAACAAGAAGATGCCATTGAAACCCATATCCGGGGTTCCCGTATTGTTCCACGGGATGATGTGGGGAAAATATCAATCATTCCAAATGCTTTGGAAATGTATGCACATTTCTTACTGGACAGGTTTCCTTTCAGGAAACTATCTTCCCGGATAAAACTGGTGGTGGATGCATCCAATGGGGCGGCCTGTGATATCTGCCACCATGTTTTTCATGACCAGTTGTTTGATGCGGTATTCATCCATGACCGGCCGGACGGGTTCAATATCAACAAAGACTGTGGTTCTCAGCATACCCGGGATCTCCAGGAACAGGTTTTGTCCGGTAAAGCTGATCTGGGCATTGCCTTTGACGGGGATGCCGACAGAATGATTGCCGTGGATGAAATGGGCAATGAAATTACCGGTGATCGG